>NZ_RZQT01000044.1:0-44785 GCF_003998485.1 Mesorhizobium sp. M7A.F.Ca.CA.001.04.2.1 | reverse complement strand
GCGCGAAACGGATGCGCCGGTGGACGCGGAAGCTGCGTTGCGCCGCGCTCGCACGAAGGCGCTTGTGCGTCACGCGCGCGCTCTCGACGCTGTTATCGGCAGCGAAAATGCGGACTGGCAGGGCAGTCCCGAGCAGTTGCTCGAATTGAGGGATGCCCGCAGCGCGTTCGAGAAAGTTCGGCCGCATGGCTGGCGCGATGCCGAAGCGGCCTATGTCAAAAATCCCGAGCTGGTCCGTGAGGCGGGCGCCGGCCGCGTCAATCGCATTGTGCTTGCTCTCCAGCTAGAGACGGAAATCCGCACCGGCCTGGACACCGATCCCGGCCGCCGCGCCGACCGTTTCGTGGAACGTTGGCAAAAGCTCGACCGCAGGGGCCAGCATCAATACCAGGTCGGCGACATGTCCGGCTACAAGTCAACGCGGTCAGCCATGTCAGATATGGCCAAAAGCCTCGAACGCGATCCGCAGCTTGAATCCCTCCTTGCCAATCATAAGAAGGCGCTTGGCATCCAAGTCGAATCAGGCCGGCGTCTCGGCGCGGAACTCGCCTTCAATCACGGCATCGGACTCGGGAGGGCGCGCGGCATAGGGATCTGACCCATCCGATTTGCCGCCGATTCCACGTCACCTTACGATGCGGCGGCAATCCGTATTGCGCGGCCGCAGCACCCTGTTCTGTCTGACCACCAGATATCAGAAGCATCTAGCAAGAAGCAGGCCAGGCATGTCAGAACCCGACCGTATCATCCGCCTCACAACCGTCCTTTCCCGTACTGGGCTCTCCCGCTCCACCCTCTACCGCAAGATCGCTGAGGGCACATTTCCTGCGCAGATCAAGATCAGCGTCAACGGTGCCGGATGGCACGAATCCGATATCAACCTGTGGGTAGAGAATCCCGCATCTTGGAGGCCGAGGCGAGAAGGTGGTGGAATCCGATAAATCCCGATGCAAGAGATAGAAAAATGATAGCCGGAGTCGTTGCGATGCAATTTCCTGTGGAAAAGTGGAATCGAACCACAGGTAAAGCTTATAATTGGGTAATTTTGCGGGTATCGGCCATTATTTGCACTGAAGATTTATTAATAAATTCAAAAACATAGACTATCAGTTCGAATCCGCCTCTGGCACCATCACCCTCGCAAGGTGTTGACACAGCTGAAAAACCAGCAAAACTAACTGCTTAGGGCTACCCGAGTGCTACACACAGGTGTTACACATGGTCCTAGCTATGAGCCGTCCAACAAAACATCGTAAGACCGGCGTTTACTGGTTCCGAAAGCGGATGCCAGCCGATATCGCCTTGTTGACCGGCCGCCGAGAAGTCAACAAGACGCTCGGAACGAAGGACCCCGAAGAGGCAAAGCGAAAATTCGCGGAAGTCCTTGCGGAGTACGAACGTGAGTGGGCGCAGCTTCGGCTAGGAAACGGCTCGGTCAATGGAAGCAGCTGGGGTGGTCCTGCCCCTGCTGGTGCAGATTCCCTCACACCGCGCCTCATTACGGACCGTGAGGCGCATCTTCTTGCCACGGCGGTGCACGATGAGTGGCTTGCGAAATTCTACGACAATCCGAGTGAACAGCTCCACTGGCACACCGACCTGTACGAGGGCATGTGGGAAAAGTATCCGTTGCCATCAACTGATCCAGTCGCTGGAGTGGAAGGCATCGCTGATCCCATCCCGGGGACAATGCCAATTGAGAATGTCTTTTGGAAATCGATGAGGGCCAGATGCATTAGCAGGGCTGAGGCCATCCTAGCTGACAATGGCTACAGCGATGATCCTTGGAGCATTCACAAGACAGCACGAGCTGTTGGGGCTGCTCTGCAGCGAGCTAGCTTGACGCTACAAAGGCTCGAACGCGGGGAGTTTGAGCTAGGAGAGCAGCCCGGGCGCCTTCCTCGTTCGGCAAATACTCAGGCAGCAGACGGTCAGTCCTACAAGGCGACGGCTGGGAACTCCGACGCAGCGACGTTGACCGGCCTCGTTGACGGTTGGTGGAAGGAGAGCAAGGCAGCAGGCAGAAAACCGAGCACCTATGAAAGCTATAGAGACGCCTTTGCCTATCTTGCTCGTTTCTTGAAACACAACGACGCATCGACGGTCACGGCTAAGGATGTCATTGCCTTCAAAGATCACCGACTGAGCACACCCTCGCCGAAAACTGGAAAGATGATTTCCGCCAAAACGGTTAAGGATAGCAATCTGTCGGCTCTGAAAGTCGTCTTCGGCTGGGGGGTCGCCAACGGACTTGTCGCTCATAACCCGGCTGTCGGTGTGACCTTGAAGGTCGGAAAGCCTGCTCGCCATAGATCGAAGGGCTTTTCTGATGAAGAGGCGAAGACGATCCTTTCTGGCGCGCTATCTCATCAGCGAGGGCAGGAAAATCCGAAGACATTTGCGGCGAAGCGTTGGGTACCATGGTTGTGTGCATTCACAGGAGCTCGCGTAGGCGAATTGGCCCAGTTGCGGAAGCAGGATGTATCCCTGCGCGGCGACTTCTGGGTCATTCGCATCACCCCTGAGGCCGGAACAGTTAAGACTAATGAAGCCCGCGAGGTACCTCTCCATCAGCAGGTGATAGACCTTGGATTCCCTGCTTTTGTACAAGAGGCTACAAGCGGCCACCTCTTCTTGAACGTCGATTCGTCTGAAAACGTCCGAGGGGCTCTGCGAGGCTTGAAGAACCGGCTCGCCGAGTTTGGGCGGACCTTCGTGCCAGACCCAAATGTGGCGCCGAACCACGGCTGGCGGCACCGCTTCAAAACAATTGGCATGGAAGCCGGTATTCCTCCGCGCATCCTCGACGCAATCCAAGGTCAGGCAGCTCGGACGGTTGCCGACACTTACGGCGAGGTCACACTCAAAACGATGGCCGAGCAGCTTGCCAAGCTACCCTTCTACTCACTTGTTGACGCAAATCAGAATTTAGCGTCGCGGCCACAGTGATAAGCCATTTTCTTTCTGGTGTAGTTTGACGCGCGTTCGCTCCCCTTGTGGGCCACTTCCAGCAGCTTTGCGCATTCCGTCGGCGGTGTGACGGGACCAAGCAATTGCAATTTACCTTGTAGCCACCCTTGCGAATAACCAAGTGACTGCCTATTTCCCCAACTAGACGAATGGCAGCAGCCATCGGCCGAGCGCCGAGTTCTCCTTTGGAGAGCCAAGAAGCTCACGGACTTCGCCGCAGATTTTGCGGTTCAGCTCGGCCAAATCACCACAGATCAATCTGGGGTCGGTGCTGCTGGATTCGTTGTTTTTCCATCTCCATCGATCCCGCTTTTTGCGGAGTAGAAAAATGCCTTGCGATCTAGCTTGTGCAATCTTGGACGCTGTCGCGTTGTCCAAGGAATTTACGGTCGTGAACGCCGGAGGTGCGCAATGAGCGCCAAAGGAAATTCACCAGAACGGAAGCTACCGGTTGCGCTCGAATCAAAAGATAGGTGCCCACCAATCGAAGACTTGCTGAACAACCAAGGTGCCATCAACGGCGCATTGGACACCCTAAGCAACAGCCTCGCTACTCTAGCAACGCAGTATCGCCAGCATTATCGCGAATACCTCGCCGATGGCTATTATTTGGCGTCGGTCATGCGCAAAGATCCCGACACTTGGAGCGATTTCTGTCATAGGCTCGATTGGAACGATGTCGCCGATCGACCCAAAATCAATGAGCCCGAGAGGGCTCTGGAGTACGTGCTCCGCATAGTCTGCGGCCTTGGAAGCAGAACCGGACGACAAAAGGCTTCAAAGCTGAAGTTTGCGCTGCTTGACGCGTGGGAGGCCGAGATTCCACACAGCGAAATACCCGACTGGCTAAAGCAGCGAGGAGGCATCGAGAAGGCTTACAGGGCTAGGCGAGCACGGTTACCCGCCGCAAGGTCAAAGCCAGCCACCGCCAAAGAGCACACGGCTGGCGTGACACCTCATGTCGACGGAAGCGCTCCATATTTGGCTCTCCAGATCTTGGCGAGCGAGGAGCATCTCGCACAAATAAACAAGATCGGGCTTTCGTCTTTTGCTACGCTCTCAGTTCGGCGTTCAGATGGCGACCCCTCCAAATTCGAGATCAGCCTCGTTAAAAAGGGCGGCCCGTATCTTCGCTGGGTCGGGCCTCTGGGGTCAGTTGTAGCACCAAAAAACGTGACAGCACCCACCAACGTGCCAACGCCCATTAGACACTGAAAACGCCGTACCCCACCACCACCTCAATCGTCGAGTGCACAAACCCGTCTTGTGACGCACCATGTGCACTCGACATCACCCCCCATCATGAGATCCATCATGGCTTCCGAACCCATCGTGAAATGGAAGACTTTCGTATCCGCCCATCAACAATTCGACGAAAAAGTGAAGAGATATGCGCTCGGCAAACGAGGGCGTGAGGGCGAGTTCGCTTTGGACGAAGCTATGAGGGAAAACCTCGCAGATCGTTCATCGCTGTCGCTTAAAGCGACAAATTGCCGGGCCAGAATCGAATTCTGCCGTGCCGCCCGCAACGTCATGAAGGCCACAACTAAGCCAATGCCTGAAAGGCCAGCCTACTTTCTGACGCTATCGCCGATCGATTTCGTAACCACCGCTGCCGAAGCAGAGACATACGACTGGTCGGTTCTCCAAGTGTGGGCGGATAAGGTGCTCAAGGGATTTTGCTACTTCGGCATCGTCGATGCAGCTCCGTATGCCAATACCCCAACAGGACGGGAGAAGGTTGTATCGTGGCATATCCACGCCATTGTGTGGGGCGCGAGCCGTGATGAAATGGAGGCGTTTAAGGACTCAGTGAATGAACGGTACGGATCGCTCTTGCCAAATCGCGAGGCAGCGCATGTCCGTGTTCGTAGTAGCTGGAAGGGCCTTCGTCAGAGCCTCATCTACATGCTGAAGGCCCCGCTCAAGACATACCGCGTCTACGCCATCAAAAGCTCCGACAAGCGGCCCACCGGGGAATACCAACAAAAGAAAGATTGGCATAGGTCGGGTGAAGCTGCTGCCGTTTGCCGGTTTATGCACGGCGCGGAGATCGACAAGCTATGCGTCGCCGGACTAGGCGGTCGGGAAGTTTTGGAGCGCACTACGGCTCGGTCCATTTCGACCATCGTTCGGCAGGACGTTGACCGGCTTCATGCCTTGATCCGGGCCGTTGCCTGAGACCGTTTCTTATCCAACTTGGACGCTGCTATGGCGCGAGGAGCCACTTTGGGAACAGTTCGGCGCCAAGTCTCGGAACTCTGAGCAGCAGTCAGCTGCCGTCCTCAAAACGCTTGAGCTTCTCCAGCACGAAATCATTGGGCCGAACCAAAAAGGGAATTTCGTTTGCAGTAGCGCGTCCTTTGAGGACCTCAGCGAAAGCGGTGGCTTGTGCAATTTGCTCACCATCACACGCATCGCGGGGAAGCACGGTACGGCAATCAAAGAATGAACTGGCGAGATCACCTTGGCCTCCTACTTTCGTCGACCCGGTTGCAATCAGATCATCGTTGAGGGCAATGTTGATCTCGGCTTTCCGTAGCCGTGTCTCGGTGGCGGCGAATAGGCCAGCTTTCCCACACACCCTTAGGAATCCGATACCATCTTTGATCTCAACGTCATCACGCGCGCGTTCACGAAGGCGACCTAAGGCATGGGCGGAAGCGTGTGCGACAAGGACCCCAAGCCTGACATCGGTGCCGGACCGCCCAATCTTGAGATAATGACACTGAATGGTGACGCCGGTTTCTAGGCCGGTGAGTGCTTCCATTGGATGGTCGTCGGCTAGCAGCGTGGTAAACATAATTTCGCAGGCTCTTTTGCCAGCAAAGAGGGTGATGTCGACAAAAGCTCCCTTGTCGGCTTCGGGTATGGACTTGAGGCGGTCTCCTACAGCTTGCAGCAAGGCCACACGTTTAACTGGAGACCCCTCTAAATTTAGACTACCGGCCAACCATTTCACTGCTGGCCACCACTCCTTTTCGTTACCATTCGAAATTGCTACGGCGCCGATTAACTCGCGTCGCTTTATCTCTCGCCCAACCTGACGAGCGAAAATGCGGCCTTCCGTTGTGATAGATTTGGCCATAGATGCCCCTAAGCCGATGCGAACAACCGCTCCCGGAGATACCACGCGACGGCGTTCAACACGTTGCCTTCCCAAAACCATTCGACGGTATAGGGTCGAGAGACCTGCCCCAAAGCGGACCAAGCGTTTTCATTGGCCGCAGAACGCGAACTGTTTGATCGTATACGTGGTCTCAGAAACCTTCGTCAGGTTTCCCGACCCGACATCGTAGAAGCGCCGGACGCACGTGTCGTACTTGTCATTGCTGGTGTCCATCCAATCCGCTTGCAGGAGAGTGCTGTCGATACCGTAGCGGAGTTGAAGCTGATAGTTGTCCTCGCCGCCGAGTGGAAAATCGACCACCCTGCCATCACGGCCATCGATCAGAAACGCGAAAATGCACGACGTGCCACAGCCAATTTCGATCATTGTAAAGTGGCCGCCGTAGTTCGGGCCGGACTTCATACCGTTCCGAATCCTCGTCTTGAATTGGGCAGCGGAGCCCGCAAATTTTGGCAGGGCTGACTTCCCTTTGAGATACATTTTTGTGGGATAGTCGCCGAATTTGGGTTGCCGCTGCCGGTGGGACCGCGAGGAAAATGGCGGCCAATAACGCTGAAATCAGTTTCATCATGCTGCCCAAATCCCCTTACGGAACGGCAATGCCTCCGGTCACTAAACCTGTCAAGAGTTTCCTACACCCGGTTTTAACTGAGACCTCTCACTATTCCGCGTAGACTTGCGATGCTTTCGAGGGAACTACCCTGCCACCTGCTAATTACAATCGGGGAATTTTGATCTGAACGTGCCATCCAGTAGCTGGTCCATGATCCGGCAGCAGGTTTTGCACCGTGACGGCTATTGCTGTGTGTCCTGCGGCATCAGGCTCAAGTCGGCGGATGCCGACGTTCACCATTTGCTCCCTCGCTCGATGGGCGGAACCGACGAGATGTCGAACTTGGTCACGCTCTGCGACGGCTGTCACGCGCGCCATCACCCAAACTTGGCTGGTGGTCTGGCAAGACGGGCGATTGAGAGATGGGCCGTGAGGCTCGCGAGATGGGTGGACCGCGAAGGAGTGGTGACCGAAGCCACAGGTAACTTCGGACCTGCTCTACGCCTGTTTGGGCTGCAGCGATTTCGTCACGGTCAGTTGCCGATCATATTGGCGGCGCTTTCGGGAAAATCCGTGTTAGTCGTCAGTCCCACAGGTTCCGGCAAAACCCTATGTTTTCAGCTTCCCGCGGTGCTTAGGCGTGGCGTCGCCCTTGTTGTTTCTCCCTTGAAGGCGCTGATGTCCGAACAGGTGTCCGACCTTCTAGCCAAGAAAATACCGGCAACGTTCATCAACAGTGATCTCAGCCGCGAAGAGAAGGAGACCCGCTTTTCTCTGCTTGGCCTCAAGGCCATAAAGCTCCTCTATGTTGCGCCGGAGCGGTTTTTTGTTCGTAGCGACGCCGAGCGCAACCAGCTTAAGCGGAGCGAACCGTCCTTTTTGATCATAGACGAGGCCCATTGCGTTGACCGCTGGGGTGAGGACTTTCGCCCCGAGTACGGGCGCTTACGCGAGGTTCGGGAAAAGCTCGGTGCTCCCCCAGTCTTGGCTTTCACAGCTACTGCTGGAAAGGAAATGCAGGACCGGATTCTCGCCTCGCTTGGCATCCCGGATGCAAAGGTGTTCGTCCGCGATGTGGATAGGCCAAACATCGCGATGTTGCGACGGCATTGCCGATCTGAACAACGGGCGCAGGAAATAGCATCCATGCTGGCGCTGCCCCAGTTGAAGGGGCAGAAGGCAATGATTTTCGTCCCTACGGTAAAAGTGGGTGACGAACTGCGGACTGCTTTGTCGGCGATGGGGTTGGACATCCCATTCTATCATTCCAAGCTGGGAACTGCATGGGAGAGGCAGGAACTCGTGAAGCGCTTCTTGGGGCAGAGCCGCCCAGTGGTCGATCAGATTGTCTGCACCAACGCCTTTGGCATGGGCCTCGACGTTCCTAACGTGCGGCTGGTGGTGCACTGGCAACAATCAGCATCTGTTGAAGACCTGTTGCAGGAGTTTGGCCGCGCTGGAAGAGATGGGAAGCCGTCGGTCTCGGTCATGTTCCACGACGGTAAAGGTCGAGGTGATACGGGACGCCTCAAATTCATGGCCGAGATGACTGTCTCGAATGCACCGGGGGATGAGCACCAAAAAGCGGTCATGCTGGAGCAGCGGACCCGGAACATCGATCAAGTGGCCGGGATGCTCCGCTCGACTTCTTGTCTTCGTAAGTCGATCCGCAACTATTTCGGCGATAGCGAGGCACGGCACAAACTGAGCCTTGCAGAGCGGATCCTTGAATGGGTTTTTGGAACACGTGCGCCGAGAACCCACCACACCGCTTGCTGCGATAGCTGCGACTCCGCAACAATCAAAAAGCACGGCGCGATAGCTTATGTTGCGCGGGTCATGGGAGCTGAATTCTCGCGTTCAGGGCGAAAATGACGATCGATTGCGCTCAGAAGACGGAACCCGGCAACTCCCGCAATACAGTATTTGGTGGAACATTGTTGATATCTTAAGCACGTCTCCACAATCGGTACTTGTCCGGCTTGGCCCGTTTTGCTAATGAGTCCGTACAAACGGGGGTTTGGATAATGTCGAAGCGCAATTTTCTGTCACCAATGGCCTTGTCGGCCACGATGATTCTCGGCGGCCAAGTTCAGGCTGCAGTCCTTGTCGAATCGGCAAATCAGCCTTCGGCCAAGCTCGCTGAAGCTGGCACTGTTCCGGCGGACCTCGGCTACGGTGAGGTGCTCGACCGCTCAAAT
This sequence comes from Mesorhizobium sp. M7A.F.Ca.CA.001.04.2.1, assembly GCF_003998485.1. Classification (NCBI taxonomy): domain Bacteria; kingdom Pseudomonadati; phylum Pseudomonadota; class Alphaproteobacteria; order Hyphomicrobiales; family Phyllobacteriaceae; genus Mesorhizobium; species Mesorhizobium sp. M7A.F.Ca.CA.001.04.2.1. Next base: position 35,931 of record NZ_RZQT01000044.1, on the reverse strand, counting down.
GGTACGGACGTTATCATGGCGTACCACACCAGCCATTCGAGCCATGCTAGTCACGGGTCTCACTGCTCTGGCTACAGCTATTGTTGATGGCGGACACTTCTCGCGATAGCGAGCTCGTCCAGACTGCCCAAGTCAAGTTTGATCTGTCAGTCTTCAGCCTCGACTGTGTGAAGCGCGCAGCGTATCGGGTAACTGGAAACGCTGCGGTTGAGATCACGATCGAAGGCGGCTTCGCAGTATGCACGATCAACTTCAGTAAGGCGGCCGCGCGAGCTGCGGCCGACGCAGCGATAGAAAGGCTGCGGCTAGAGGTCTTGGATCAGGACCTGCGTAGCAGCATCGCCGCCGAAACCGCCACGGTTAGAAACGCTATACTGGCGCTGGCGTTTTCCAGATCGGGCCTACAGTCCGATGACTAAGTTTGCTCCGGCAACTGAGTTCCAACGACCGTTGGACGACACATACCAGCTCGCGTACTTCCGTTTTTCCCAGTTGGATGACGAGCGGTATATGCTGACCAACCAAGCGGGCGAATATCTGGTATTGCCGCGCGCCGTGCTGGCTTCGTTTGTCAAGCACGAGCTTCCCAGCACACACCCCGCTTACTCCCGCCTGCGCAGCAGGCAGTTCCTCTTTGATGCATCCTCCAATATCGGCAAGGAGCTGCTGGCGCTTAAGGTTCGGACCAAGGCAAAGAGGCTGGAGAACTTCACATCGCTTCATATAATGGTCGTGTCTTTGCGGTGCGAGCACTCCTGCCCTTACTGTCAGGTATCCCGTCAAAGCGAAGATCGTTCAGCCTTCGATATGTCAGAGGAGACTGCCGAGAAGGCGTTGGCGCTCATTTTCCAGTCTCCAAGTCCGGCTATCAAGATCGAGTTCCAAGGCGGCGAGCCGCTTCTGAATTTCCCGTTGATCCAACACGTCGTGCATCGGGCTGAAGCGATCAACAAGGTCGCCGGGCGGTCGCTGCAATTCGTTATCACGACGAACCTCGCTGTCGTTACGGACGAAATCTTGGAGTTTTGCTGCGAGCACAGCGTCCTAATTTCTACGTCGCTTGATGGTCCGGCCATTCTTCACAATGCCAGTCGACCACGCCCGGGAAAGAACAGCTATGAATTGGCTGTGGCAGGTATCCACAAGGCCAGACTGGCTCTCGGCCATGGACGCGTCAGCGCACTTATGACGACGACCAAAGCCAGCCTTCCACTGGTGCGCGAGATCATTGACGAATACGTGCGGCTAGATTTCCCCGGAATATTCCTTCGGCCGCTTTCTCCTTACGGCTTCGCGGTCAAGACGAAATCGTACGCTGCCTATGACGTGGACCACTGGCTCGACTTCTACTTCGACGGGCTGAATTACATCCTCGAACTGAATCGGAAAGGCATTCCTTTCAAGGAGTTTTACGCGGCCACCATCCTTACAAAAATGCTCACGCCTTTCGAGCCGGGATATGTGGACCTGATGAGCCCGGCAGGCATCGGTATCTCCGCCGTTGTCTATAACTATGACGCCAGCGTCTACGCATCCGACGAAGCGCGCATGTTGGCTGAGATGGGCGACAAGACATTTCTGCTCGGGAACGTCCACGAAAACACGTATGCGGAGATTTTCGGGTCTGACGCTCTCCTCGATCCTATCGAGCAGTCTTTTGCAGGCTCCGTACCGATGTGCGCCGACTGCGCTTACGAACCGTTCTGTGGCTCCGATCCGGTGTTCCACACCGCAACGCAGGGCGACTTTGTTGGCCTCAAAACGCGGTCGGGATTCTGCAATCGCAACATGTCGATCTTCAAGAGGCTGATCGACCTTATGGAGAGGGACGTTACCGCCCGAGAACTCTTTCTAAGTTGGGCGAATTAGGATGTTGCGACTGAGTGGCTTCGCTGCGTCAGCAAGCGTCGGTGATTTCTCACAGCGAGTGGCACTTAGGCTCGTGACGGGCCAAGCTGATCAAGCGCCCAACCCGGAGCATGATGCGTATCTTTTCAAGGGGCAGGCGTTACATCCTGAATGCCAGTGGGTTGTCACCTTTGAGGAGCACCGGCCGGAGGCTGAGCGACTGTTTTCAGACCGACGACTAGTCGTTCTGCCCCACGAATTCGACTACCTCAGCGAGGGAGACGTTATCCGCTTTGTCCCGGATCGGAAGGCAGTGCGTGTCCTGTTCAGAAAGGGTGCCAACGCGAACTATTTCCTCGTAACGGAGCGGTGCAACCACCTGTGCTTGATGTGCTCCCAGCCACCCAAAGACGTTGACGATCGCTGGTTGGCGCGGGAGATTTTGGATGTGCTGCCCTTGCTGCCCGCAACGACCCCGTTTCTCGGGATCACTGGCGGTGAGCCGACGCTGGTGGGTGAGGACTTTTTTGACATTTTGTCATCAGCTCGTGACCACCTTCCTTCTACGCCGGTTCATATTCTTTCCAATGGCCGGACATTTAAGGACAAGGCCTTCTCGCATCGCTATCAAGCAATCGGGCATCCTCGTCTTTCCGTTGGCATACCGATCTACTCAGCGGACCCGGAAGTGCACGACTATGTGGTTCAATCCAAAGGCGCTTTCGATGAGACCATCCGCGGGATCATGAACCTGAAGTCCGTCGGGGCTGAGGTTGAGATACGAGTTGTCGTTCACAAGCAGACCTATGAAGGTCTCGCCGACCTGTCAGATTTCATTTTTAGAAACCTCACCTTCGTAGACCACGTGACGTTCATGGGGCTGGAGATCACTGGCTTCACAAGGGCAAATATGGATAAGCTCTGGATAGACCCGTACGACTATCGAAGTGAGTTGCGGGCGGCTGTGCAATATCTGGCTGCGGCTAGGATCAATGTTTCAGTCTACAATCACCAGCTCTGTCTTCTTGATGGCTCCATCCATCAGTACGCAAAACGCTCGATCAGCGATTGGAAAAATGAATACGCCGATGAGTGCAGAGGTTGCTCCCTACGCAATAAGTGTGGCGGCTTCTTTTCATCCAGCAGCCTCGCAAAGAGCTCTCACATCGCGGCGTTCCAATAATAGAACACCGATGTGCATCGGGACTTTCACGAAACCCGATTCAAAAGCTAAGGCCGTCCAATGCGAAGCTACTTGAGAAACTTTCTCGCGCTAATTGTCATCCTCAGCTTCACGACAGCGTCAATCGCAGATGATTTCAATGCCATTCTATTCGGTCATTCAGTCGAAATTTACGGCGAGGCCGAGGAGACGATGCACCTTGATGGAAAGCCGACCATTACAGACGGTAGACTCACAATCGACGAAATCACAATTGTGAACGGAATTCCAACATTGGTCGGCAACAGCCTGTCCGGCGGCAACGCTTGCGAAGGCTCACCCTTCATTGTTTCGTTCCCCCCTAGCGGCCAGCCTCGCATTGACGGGCCGATCGAGGGAGCCGACTGCGCCTTGGTAACCCGCAAGGTTGAAGACACTGCGATTACTTTTTCCACAGCTCCAAGTGCCGGAAGGGTAGGCAAGATATGGGTCTGGACGCCCTCCGCTGGCCTTGCTGAGCAGGCGTCCGTTGAAATGCAGCCTGATTTGACTAAGGGCTTCGCGACCTTGCGAGAGCGCACTGTCAAACACCCGTCTGACCTTTTCAGCTACGGGGAAATTAGCAGTGCCATCAGCGACCTCCTCGGCCCCGACCTCGGTGCCTACCGGGAAACGCTTGATGGGACGGGCTCCGGCAAATTCGTCGGCGACGACTATGTAGGAACGGCTTGCACCCCGCATATGTGCGGCCTTCAGGAGGCATTGGTTTTCGTGTCCGCAAAAGAACATCGCGTCTACGCGGCGTGGAAACCGGATCAAAAGAAGATAGAAGTCCGGCCGCCTCTAGATGATTGGCCGGACAAGGCTCGGGTCGAACTGGCAACGTGGGCGCGAAAATGGATGTAGCTCGGATTTGAGGTGATAATCTTGCAGCTGAGATATCCGTTAGCCTTTACAATCGCGGCCTGCGTCGTTTGCGGTCCGGTATTGGCCCAATCAGCCATGGAACACCACCTCTGGCAAGATAAGCGTAAATTCGATCCCTATAGTCGTACGGCAGAGTCAATCACCGGAACGATACGGCTCTCGGGAAATCCAGATTTCGCCATCCCGGGCAGCAAGCTGGCGATCACATTCGGAAACGGCAAAAAAGTTGGTCTGACCTCGGTGGGCGCATCTTGGCGTCAGTGGGACGAAACGGGCGATAAAAAAGCGACCGCGGAAGTTTTCAAATTGTCGCGGGATCCGGGTGCTCTTAGAAACGGCAACACGCTTTGCGGTGATCCGAAATCTGACCCAGCCCAGTACGTCGTGTTTTTCGAAAGATCGTCGTCTGGTGGTCCCCTGCTGCTTGGGATGGCGGTCTTTGGATCGAAAGACACTCCGCACGACATCAATAGCCCAAACCTCTGCGGCACTTTCAATTATTCTACAGACTGAACCGGCCGTCTGGCCGATTGGGGCCGCTGCGAGTGATTAGAGTGCTTTGGAGTATCATTGGGGACGACTATGAAGTTTTTCAGGTACGTATCTGCAGTCTTGGCCATCGCTATCTCCGCTTCAGCAGGATGGGCCGATGACCACGATCCCATCTACTACGGAAGTCGGGCCGGTATGCAGCTTACCACAGTGTCGACGGAAGGCATCGGCACGGCAAACGCCAAGATTCACGTACGGCACACGCCCAAGGATGCCAAAGCCTTCTGTGTCCAATATAACTCGGACTACTCGATGGCTTGCGTCAAGCAGACAATGGCTTTGGTCAAAATCGACGATTATGTGACCGGTAATTGCGTCAAACGGACTTGGTTGGATCTATCGAACGAAAAGTTCGCGTTCCTCGGCCCCGCCAAGAAGTCAGACGAAATGATCGCCGATTACGCTATAAAGCGCGTCAAAACTGGCGAGATTCTCGACGGCACAACGGCTTCGGGATACTGGGTCGAGCTCGGCATTTTCCAGCACCTCTGTCCCGGAATTGCGAAGTAACATGCGTTGGAGGCTTTGCGCGTCGCTTTCGCTCGGCATCTTTCTCGGTCTAGCCGGGATGGTGCAAGCTGCCGAGGTGAGGTTTGTCGGGAAGGTCGAGCACAAAGGAAGTGAGGCGGTAGGTTTTCGACTTGAAGGCGAGATCAATGATACTGACTCCGCTAGCGTCAAGGTCGCATTGGCGAAAGCCGGGATCTCAAATGATGGCGAGGTCTGGCCAAGAATTGTCGTCGAACTCAACAGCTCGGGTGGATCTTATCAGGCTGGGCTCGACTTAGCGCTGCTCTTCCGCAGGTTAGGGCTGGCGACAGTTGTCAAATCTGGAGACCATTGTTTTTCCGCCTGTGCGCTGGCTTTCCTTGGCGGCACTCAGCGGGCAACGGATCCGACACCAGCCCCCGAGGATGGACCTATCCCGGACCAGCTTCCGGATCGTTCAATCGCACGTGACGCCTTGCTTGGTTTCCACGCTCCGTATCTCGCCCTGAGCGGGTCTTCATACACTGCTGACAACGTCTCAGAGGCGTATACCGCTGCTGTCTTGGGAATTTCGCGGTTTATAGCCACTGCCGACCATTTGTATGTGTCTACCGCCGAATTGCCGAAACTTCTCAAACCGACACGAGATGACCTCTATATGGCGGACAACGTTGATGCGGTCAGATTTCTAGGAATCGACTACATCGACTATGCCCTGCAGATTCGCGACCTTAAGGGCATTACACCATCGATGATCCTGAACGCCTGCGTAAATCGATACTACCATCTCCGAGGGCGAAGCAGCCTCGCCGGGTACGGAATGGCAGCCTCTGTCAGAGAAGAATTTGTCGAAGGCTCGAAACTCCTTGAGAATGGTGAGGAGAAGGAGGTCTTCGGCGTCCGGCGCATCAAGTACGGCGAGCGTTCAACAAATGTGGTGTTCACACCGATAGCGAAAACCGACGATGGTAGAAGTTTTGTCTGGTGCCTGTTTGGTCCCGTCGGATCTGATGCCACAACGATCTACAAGCCCGCCGGAACGGTTGAGGAGCTGTTTGCAGAACTGAGGAACGGAAGCGGGCAATGGTGGGAGTTCTCCAGCTCGCAAACAACTATGAAAATTGGTCATACCGACCCGATTGAAACAATGATGCGGGTCCTCGACATGGTACCGCCCGAGACAAAACTAAATGACGTTGGCAAGATTGTGGGGCAGTACCAAGCAGATGAAATGAATATCCCGTCGCCATAAACAGCGGCAAATGATAGCAATCTTTTCAACCTGCAGGGGCCGGTCAATAGGAGCGGGCCAATAACGTTCCGACATTACGTATACCAGATAATTACGAGCCGACTCAACACTTCGACCGAGTAGTCAAAGAGGCCTTTTCCTTTCGGTTGACAGGTGCTCTTTAACGACCACACCCAACAAAGCAGGAAACCTGTAATATTGGCTCGGAGAGTGCTACACAACGGAGATTCGCATGTGGGAGCAGGATAGGCATGGGTGAGACTGCGGGTATAGCGCAAATTGCAGAGATAATTTCCGACCAGATTTTTGCCGAGTTTCTCTGGACAAAAATTGGACCAGTCAACGTTGATTTCAAATGCGATAATTACGAGAGCCACAAGGTAGCTACGCATCCAACCGATGTCGTCTTTTATTACGATGAGCCTTACGACGACGTTACAACCTATGTTCAATGCGATCTCAAGAGCTACGCTGCCGCTTCGATCGGGCGGTCACAAATCGAGAAAGCCATTGTTAGCCTTTCCGCTCAGGTCGCTTGCGCAGAGATAAGCGCCGAGTGGCAAGAGCGATATGTGCACAAGCACAAGGACTTCTCAGTCTCAGGTCTCCTATTCATCTACAATCATGACGGAGGGTACGATCGGACATTTAGTGATAACCTTGAGAAATTGGACTTTGACGACCTACACACTCCCAAGAATGGAAAATTGGTCGTTCTTGGTCCCGCCGAAATTCATTGGCTCAATAATGTCAGCCAAGAAATACTACGAATGAGAGGGAGATCAGGGGCGGCGCGACTACCAGATCGAGGAGCTTGCTCTTTTTTTTACCCGCAGACGGTGCGCCGTGCACAGCTCCGCGGAAAACAGCGATGCGCCGCGTCGTTGGAAATGCTTACCGGCCCGTGGATTATTTTGCAATATGACGGAAACAGCGAGAGAAAAGCGGGGTTGGTGGTGTTTTACAGACCACCCGGTGAAACGGTTGATGAATTCCTCTACCTATTGGATTATATGCGCCAGCATGGATTGTTTGACCTTGAGCGTCAAATATTCATTCGCTCTATAGACAAAGCGGGCACGTCGCTACAAAATTTTCAAAAGGCACGGCTTCATTATATAGAAGCTATGGGCGCGACCGATGAAGGGAAGAATAGCCTATTGGACGTCTTAAATAACATACGATTCGAGCTGATAAACAATGTAATATCGACATTCTCCGAGATCCAGATAGGAATGTCATATGACGGATAAATTGCCTTTTTTGGCAGCTACAGACAAAGATATATTTGACTTGCTCATGTCATCTAAGGGGAGAATGAGCGAAGGTGTGCTACGTGGAATCGCGCTAACCCGAGGAATTATCTATTCTCCCAAAACTGACCGAGAGCGGCTTGCCAGTGATATTTCCATCCTGCCTCATGATTTTGCCTCGTTGACCAAACTGATCGAGAGACGCGAATATCAGAATAGAAACGAGAAGAGGGCTTACGTGGACGTGCTTGTGTCTCTTACTCATGACGAGATTAGTGAAGTCGTGCGAAGTTATAAGGAAGAGTTTGCAGGTGAGGATGAGTTGACCACTCAGCAACGGAGATTGAGAGAAGTCCAGCTGAATGTCGCATACGATGAAATAGACTATTCGAAGACAAGATTAATACAGAGGCAACGAAGAGACGCAAACATCGAGTTTATCTTGGAGAGTGATCGAACTACGATAAGGATGCCTGCAACGGAAAAGGCGAGAGGTGTCGTTGATCGATTGATTAAAAAGATTAGTCAACTTAAGCTTCAGTCTCTTACACCTAAGGATTTGTCACTGGATGGATTGACGGCGGATCAACGGACTACTTTTTTTATGAGTATGCTTCGAAATATTCCCGGATACCAGTTGCAGACGGTCGTTAGCATAAAATGCGCATCGGGCGACGATGACGTCGGCGAAGACCTTGAGATGGATATCGAAGAGAAGGAGCGCGCGGTCGAGAGCGAAATCGTCGGCAAAATAAACAGCGTCGCTCTAAGCGGTATGAACCTCTTGCAGTCTGAGGAATATCAGTCGCTCAAAAAGAATGGGTTTTTCATCACAGCGGTAACTTGGAGGGCGCTTCAAACAGAGAGGCCTAATGATCTCATGCAGTTCGACGTTTCATTTGACGAGCCTCGCCAAGGCAAAGGTTTTAAATTTGGGGTCAGGATCGCTCGGCGACTGACTGACGGAACTCCCACTTCCGACTTCAAACCCCTTGACCCAAATAGGCAGCCCGCGCTTTGGAGTCTGGTGGAGCGCACATCGGCAAACGCACTCGATGAGATTATTGCTTCAGGAGCTCCCGTTCAAGAACCCGCTGAAAGAGTGACAGCGGCATGACCCGGCGTAGATGGCTCCGTGTCCGCTGGCCTTTCGATATGAGAACATTGGCGGAGAGGCTGAGAGCAATACCCTTCACGGCTGCAACACAAAACGGCTTCATTTTGGATCGGGTGCGGCCCAACTCTTTGGAGGGGCGGTTTATCGAGCGCCAAGATATCAGTCAGATTGTGGAGAGTCCCTTAGGAGAGAAAGTTGTTTATGAAAGAACCGAGTTTCGGGGCATTGGCTTCGCGGTTAACCCATCATATTCGGACCTCGAAATCATAAATCCGCCTAGGAGCATGAGTTTATTTTTGTCGCGCCTTGGGGAAGCTTGCAATTTCGAAGTGTCTGTCAGCGAAATTAAGGTAGATGTTATTAGATGGTGCGAGCTTTTCTCGAAGGAGACAAACAGGGACATAAAAATAGTTAGCTGCCAGATGCGAGATATCAAGCTCACTGAAAGTGTTATGGCAACGGCGATTTTAAGAGGTGCCAATGACGTTCGTCTAGCTGCTGATAAATTGACGAATGGCGCTTCATATACGAACGACAAAATAAGAGTTCAGATTGAGGGCTCACCGATTAACACCCTCATCCTTACCAGACAGGGTTCGGCGAGCATTGATAAGAGCGCGTCTGAACCCCTGCTCGAAGCACTGCGGAGATCCCTACGCTATTCATTAGATTGAGAAGGTTTGACAGGCCCATAGGTGACTGAACACCGCTTCAACGAACGGACGCTGTTCGGCCAGCACCGCCCATATGCGCAAGTCAACCACGAGAGACGAGAACATGTCACTTTAGGGTATGCCCTGAGGTGACGTAACATGATCGGCCGCCAACAATGTAACATCTCGGTTGGCATCGGGTATTTGTGACAACGTAGCCGTGAGCCTAAACCTCGAAGTGACAACCATTTTCTACGCCCGCGTCAGCGCGCAGGCCCGACGGCCGTGAAGGGCATAAGGGCGCAACCGCCGTTGCGCCGCCCCAAAGCGGTGACGGCGCTCAATGCGGGGCCTGTAGGGCTGCCCCACGCCTTCGTTTCGGCGCGCCCGGCTACTCATGTGGTAACGCTGAAATTCACCAATCGACGATTCTCCGGACCTTTGGCCTTGGCGTGCAGTAATTGCGCTTTCTGAACTTCCCGAATAGGAACGAGATGGGGCAAACAAGAGGTTGAATCGCATGAACAACGCAAGCGAGCAGACGCGCACGGACCTGTTGGAACTGACCGCAGACATTGTCGCCGCCTATGTCCAGAACAACGCGACGCCGGTGGCCGGTCTCCCGGATTTGATCGCCAGCGTCAATTCTGCGTTGTCGAACCTAGTCCAGCCGGTTGAGCCACCGACGCCAATGCTCACGCCAGCGGTGAACCCCAAGAAGTCGGTGTTCCCCGATTACATTGTGAGCCTTGAGGACGGGCGCAAATTCAAATCTATGAAGCGTCACCTTGGTTTGCTCGGCATGACGCCCGACCAGTACAGAACCAGATGGGGTCTGGCGAAAGACTATCCTATGGTGGCACCTAGCTATGCGGCTCAGCGGTCGGCCCTTGCAAAATCTTCTGGCCTAGGTCGCAAGACCGTTGCAGCAGCACCTTCAAAGAAGGTCCAAACAAAAAAGCCCGCTCCTAGGCGGCCAAAGTCCTGAGGTGATTAGATGAACAGGACCGCGGCTTGTAGTCCTCTTTTCCGACTAGGCTTTATGGCAGTGCTCCTCGTTGGCGCGCTGACGCTGCAAAGCGCATCCATGGCAGAAGAGACGAACTCGATCTTCCCATCAAACCTAACTGGCACTTGGGAGCCCAGTGTAGATTATTGTGGCAAGACCGATGCCGAAAAGACGGTAGGAACGGCCCTGATCATCTCAAATCCAGACGGCGAAAATAACGCTGGGCCGTCGTTTGTATTCCGCAGCTACGAAGGCGAAGGGGGCGACTGCAATATCCAATCAGCGAAGGCGGCGGGGCTTGCGTTGAGGTTAGACGCCCAATGCAGATCTGAGGAACAGCCTTACACGAAAGAATCGCTTCGGCTTGAGGTTGGGGCGGCAAGTGACGTCATTTCTCTACAAAGAGCTGCGGCAACGGCACCGGAAATATACTACCGGTGTTCTTTGCCCGTCGTGTCAGCACGGCGGGAGGCAAGTGAGTGTTTTGATATTTCAAAAGGGCAGCCGGAGCACTTGTTCGGCCAACTAACCTACCGGATATTCCCTGGATCACCAAATTTCGAAGATGTGAAGGCAGGAGACGAACCGGAGCCAGCCTACATACTCCGTCTAGCCTCGCCTATTTGTCTGACAGGGGATGAGTTCGTAAACGAGGCTGATCAAGTTTCCACGGTTCAGCTCTCTGGAAGCCCCGCCGTCGAAGCTTTGCTTCGTTCACTGGTAGGAAGCGAGGTTTATGTCCGACTTGCCGAGAAGGCGGGCGCGACCACGGCTCATCACCACGCGCCCCTCATGGCGACGGCCGTCGAAGTCAATTTAAGCCAAGATACCACTGACGAGTATGGGACCGCAGCCACCACTGTGAGAGCATTCTACTATGCTCTTGAGCAGGGTGACGGCGTTCAAGCAGCGCAATACGTAATCCCGGAAAAGCGGAGGCATGGCCCCCTCTCCGCTGCCGCGATCACCGCATTCTATGGGCATCTCAAGCAGCCTTTGCAACTGACCAGCATCGAGCCGCAACATGCCGACGAATTTCTCGCCCGTTACGGTTTCGCGAGCAAATCGGGCATTTGTGTAGGACGCTCCATTGTGCATACGGTTCGTAGGGGAAGCAAAAACCTCATATCCTCGATTCGAGCGTTAGATGGCTGCTAATACTTTCTTAGCTGTAACGGGTAGCCATGCCTTCCCATCTCAGTCACTCCGAATTCAAGGCCTACTGCCTTAGAGTTTGGGTCGCAGAGTGATTGCAAAACCAGCCGTCCACGCGGTGCGTTAAAACCGGCTCAAAATTGGAACCTCCACATGTCAAAGTTTGGCATCCTTCTTGTTCTTCTTGCGACTTACATCAATCCTGCCTCTGCAGCGTGTGATATCCGCTTGAAAGGGCCGGTCCCAAACTGCCCAGCCGTCGCATACAGCATTGAGGATTGTGATCAGACGTCAATGGTGGGAAAAAAAGGGACAAAAGTCTATTTCACTATAATTCACATTATGACGAACGGGATGGTGTTTGCCGGTGGTGGCCATGAAGCGGCAGTCGAGCTCAAGAACCTACTTTTCAAAAACTGTCGGTTCTCGTTTCTAGATCGAATGGATCAAGAAAGCCCAGAGTACGCCTCACACCTTGTGGTAAAATAGGATCGCAAAGTTGTCTCAATTCACTATGACGCGGGTTTCTTATATACTGATGGCATGCCTGTATGGGATATATAGGTCGCTCTATAACGTGCGATCCAAACATATAGCCAACCTTAAGTTCAAAACTTAACTGCAGCGACGGGATATCACTATGAATTTGCGCAGGTATGTGATGGGCGGGATGGCTCTCGGGTTATTGTCTGGACCTGCGCTGGCCTCAATGCCAGTCCTGACAGCTTCGCCCAATCCAGCGACGTCAGCGACCTGTACGCACTGGGCAATAGAGCAGGATGAGGACACCCTGTACATGTGGGGAGCTACCGAGAGCGGCGAATCTTCAAAAGCGGAAGCAATTCAACGGCTTATAGGGTCGTGTATGGGCCGCAAAATTCCCGATATCGTTGGTTGGGGCTCAAGTGTTGGGTTCGACGAAGCTTACTGCAAAAAACACGCTCGTGCCGCGATATGCGTTAAGGGCAAGAGCCCGGAAAAGCCCTAGGGGGTGTACGATATGCCTCGCACTGATATCACGGATTGTCCAATGACCCACTCCGTTGCGTCGCGCCTAGGCTCTGAAAATTATTAGTGCGGTTTTGATATTGGCAAACGCTCCGGTTTGATTAGAGTCGTCTAACGGTTAGTGTGGGGTGTAGTTTTGGCTTGTCGTTTGCTTCTTACTTCTGGGCTATTGCTGGGGCTGCTCAGTAGCGTCGAGGCCTCGCCGCTTTTTGAAATCAACTCTTGGATTGGCTTCCAGAATTACGATGCCACTGGATGCATCATGATCTCCCCGTTTCCGGACGGAAAGACCGGGCTGGCGGTGGAGATGGTTGATTCTGATGACATCACTATTGGTGTTCGCTGGATCGAGGCGGACTACTCAGCGATAATGGGACAGGACATTCCCGGCAAACTTCTTATCGATGGTGACCCACCTATCGAGGTCGTAGGGCACTTCGTGCAGAAAGACTACCTTCGATTCTCCTCTGAACGTAAGGGTCTGCTCAAGCATGTGTTCACCGCTGGACGGTCAATGAGGTTGGATTACGGGGATGGGGGCTGGGTTGCCGCACCCCTCAGAGGCACGACAAAGGCAGTGGAGCGACTTACCGCTTGTGCCGACAAGCAAAGAACGGCGGCGCAATTTGACCCTAAGCCATCGTCGTCTCAGAGCGTAGATAGCACTCCCAAATCCGATCAGCCCTCAGCCTCACCCTTCCCATCGTTCATTGGTGACAAAGGCTCGCTTGTTAATCAGAATTCTTTCCTCTCAATCTCTTTGGGGGATTTGATCACTAAAGAAAAGCTTCAGGCAATCTTCCCTATGACTGACATCGAGTTTCAAATGTACCCGGAAGATGGAGAATGCACGGATGGTTGTTATAACATTGCAAGCACAGATAAGGAGTCGTTTAAGGCGTTCTTGAAGGTCAATAAGAATGGCAATTTGCTAAGTTATTCTTTCTCCGGTTCCTCGGTGTCAGATTCAAACGGAAACAAGTCCGGCCAACCCTTTAGCGAGATTAAGGTATTTTCCGAGATCAAATGCGAAAGCGGTTACTCCATGATGTGTTCTACGACGCCTGACGCCGTTCAATATATAGATCCGGATATTTCTTGCGATCTTAAAGACGCCCTCACAGAGACAGCCGACGGAATATCGTTTGTTAAGGACCGCTCCTGTTTTAAAATCACATCCTTCTTTTTTGACAAAACCTGATCTTTTTGGGCACTGACAGTCAGCCCGACTGTCCCATGTGTGATTTCTCACGCAACAGATGAATTACGCTGAAGGAGATTGGAATGTTGAAAGCCGGGATCTGCCTTGTAACTGCTTCCCTTGGCATCAGCGTCGCAAAGGCTGATACTTTTGACTACCGATGCAAGTTTGGCGTCAAAATCTATCCCCTTACGGTGGATACCGACGCAAACACTCTCAAATGGAGAGGCCAAACTTACCAAATAACTAAGTCAACCTCCGACAGTGACTATAGCGTGTGCGCCAATTACGGATGGCACGTAGAGGGCAACCGCACGTCTTTTGACTTCTGTACCGCAACTCAGGGGTATGGGGAAATTAAAAAGGAAGGAGAGGTTCAAGCGCAATGCGACATCAAGAGCTGACGCTTAGTCAGTCCTACACGGCGGGAAGCGCTAATTGGGGAGTCGGTGTTTCCCGACTACATTGTGAGCCTAGAGGGTGGGCGCAAAGTCAAATCAATGAAGCGCCACCTCGGTTTGCTGGGCATGACCCCGGACCAGTACAGAATCAAATGGGGTCTGGCGAAGGACTATCCTATGGTCGCGCCAAGCTACGCGGAATCGGCTTGCCTCTGCAACTAGACCTCGCGGCTAGCCATTCAAAAAATCAGGGACGCGATGATGATCCCGACGCTCGCGAATGACCCTGCCGCCTTCATTCGTTCTTGAATTTTAGTGATACCTAAAATATCATTTTCGAATGTCTGGATGCGGTTTTACAGAATGGGCTCGCCGATATGGTGAGTGCGTGGTGATGTCGTGACGATCATCTCTGAGGCCGCCAAACATAGCCTTTGGCCGTCCTCAGCCTTCGACCATAATGGACTGTCTCGTCCTGTCACCGGTCACATCTGATGTCCCGACACTTCGCGAACGAGGCCGACTTCCACCAGCGCATTATCGACAATTCCGACGCCTTCCCTGCTCTGTTTCGGGGCGCACCGGCGGCTCGTACTTTGTTTTGGGCTCATGAGCTTACACTTCATGATGCCGGTCGCGGCGGCGGAAACGGAAGTGCTGACTTGATGACCGTCGACGAGACCGGGATGGTCTGGCTTATCGAGGTAAAGTTCAATTTCTCGCTCGAATCTGGAACACAAGTTTGGCACGGCCAACTGGCGAGGTACCGCAATGCGTTGATGACAATGAGCTGGCAGGAGATCGTGCGTTATACGCATCGGTTCCTTACAGGCTTCGAGCAGACCAAACCTCAGCTTCCCCTCCGAAAGAATGCAGGCAGCCTTGATGAATGCATCGGCGAGTGGCTGGTCGCGGCCGAAGCAGAAGCAGCCCCTGATGGCTCGATTGCGTCGATAATGGCGGAGCGACTTCGTTCCGGCAATTTTGGTATTATGCTGGTGTCGGATTACTTCAAGGCATCGGATCGCGCCGCGGCCGAATCCTTTGCGCACACGGTGCATGGCGGCCCAGTCGCATATGCAGTCGTCAATCCGGATGAGACCGGGTTTCATTGGCACGTAAAATACTTCCGGCCGGGAGCCGATCCAGGGTCGGTAATAAGTGCAAGTGTGACGAGCGATTTCGTGCCGGAGAAAATGCAGCTCGTTACACCAACCCGGCTTCGCTCGCTAGTATCTCCCGCCTGTCGCAATCTTCTCGACGCCATCGTCTATCCTCGGCTTCACGCACTTGGCTGGAATGAGCGGCACGTGGCAAAGCGTAGTGCATTCAATGCTATTATTCCCGTTGGCGGAAGTTCGATTCCTCTTCTGGTTGTCGGCACATCTGAACTGGATGCGAAAGCGCTGGAGCGTCACGCTAAAATCGACGGTGGTCAGACGCTCAAGATCAATCCGCGTTTCAAGGCAGTCCTGAATCAAACGGGGAATCTGGCCTTCGTAAACACCTACATGAAGCGCTTCTACGAATTGGGGTGGCGTGGTCGTAGGCGCGAGAACAAGCATTTACGTTGGGGAGTAACAGATATCTCGGCCGAGGAGATCAGCGCATCAGAAGCTGCAATGATCTACTATCCTGTTGAAGATCAACGGGACCATAGTGGTAGAGAGGGTGACGCTGAAAACCTGTCAAATTTCTTTGCCGCTTTTGACGAAATGATTGCGTCGATGCCGAAAGCTACACTGGCTGGCGGTTAGCGTGCCTTCTCGGTGATGTATCCTCTGCCAGCCCGAGCATTCACGTCGAGCCAAGCGCCCGGCGGAGGTCCGCCAACTCGGAAACGAGGCGCTGCCCCGCGGTCTGGAGCGACTTAGCTATTTCATGGGCCTCATTCTGTTCGATGACTACGGCCGTGCGCTCTGGCTGCTTTGATCGGAAAGTAAGCGTCCGCAGCACGAGCAACCAGTTACCTTGTTGGTCAAGCACAACTTTGCCGACGCCGTGAGCCAGCGAAGCGCGCAAGCCCTCGTGGGGACGGAAGGCCGACAGCGCTGCCGCCGATGCTTTCCCCTCCGAAGCGAAGGCCCCAGTGGTCCCAATCAAAGTCGCCAATTCTTCGAAACGGTGTCCAACCAGATGGGGTAGCTTTGCTGCAGCGCCGTCCATCGTCGTGCTCGCCATCACGAGAAGTGTCTCGCTAACGGCCACCTCACTCCGCGCAAATAAATCGAGGCAACGTCCACGCCATGCGTTTACGGCCGTGATGGCGTGAAGCCACTGATCGTTGCTGTAAGCAGGAATGGCTGTCGTCTCGGTATCCATTCGGAAACACTATATTAGCTGTGGCGTACCAATACGTTGGCCGCTACGCGCCAGCAAGAGCTTCGCCGCCTTTAAGAATCCGATAAATCTGCATTCTTGAGCAGCCTACTACCCTAGCGATTTCCGCAGGTCCCTTTCCGTCTGCGTTCAACTGAAGTATCTGGTCGCGATCAAGCCGCTGTTTACCGCCTCTGTAGACACCATCACCCTTGGCCTTTTCAATGCCCTCTCGCTGCCGCTCCTTGATAAACCGCCTCTCCATCTGAGCTACCATTCCCAAGACCGTCAGAACGATGTGGCCCATCTCACCACGGGTCGAAACATGTGGGTCGAGGACAGTGACGAAGGCCCCCCGCTGCTCACACTCGTGGATCAAATTCAGAACGTCGCGCGTGTCACGACCAAGCCGGTCGAGCCGAGTGACGACCAGTTCATCCCCCGGCCGTAGAAAGTCGATGATGGTGGCAAGCTCCACTCGGCCTTCGCGGTTGGCGCCAGAGACCTTCTCCGAGCGGATGATGTTGCATCCTTCGGCCTTGAGCTTGGCCATTTGCGTTTCGAGATCTTGGTCGACGGTGCTGACGCGGGCATAGCCAATGCGGCTCATTTGTGTCACCTCAAGGTTTAGGCCCGAGGCTACACTGTCACAAATAGTCGATGTCAACCCAGATGTTACACGGCCCTTGCCGCGTCATGTGACGTCACCTCAGGGCATACCCTGATGCTATGCGATGCCAGCGTTGCGCGTCCTCGTCAAAGCGGTGCGCAAATAAACTTTTGTGTTCGCACCATCTGAACCCACTTTCCAATCCCCCGCTGATTTTTTCTCGGGCAGCCGTATGCTTGACACGACAAATAGGCGCGATTTTGCCCCTCTTACTCTGAAGTTAAATTTGGATACCGAGGCTGTGTGCGTTCACAGTTGCTGGCGAACCCTTTGGGCTAGACAACTGAGCAAACGACATTCGATTGCAGCTTAACCTTCAGATCCAGCCCACCATGCTGCCCGACCGTATCAGTCGTCTAGCGCTCACCAAGCTGAAACTTGGGATCGACTGGAGCGCTGGTTTCGTCGACGACGCTATCGTATTCTCGGCCAATGAGGACGAGCACAAAGCCACCGAAAAACGTTACGCTGGTGATGGCAATCAAACCGAGCGCCCACCATTCGGGCACTGAGAAATACCAAGCCCAGCCGAGTGCTTGGAGCAGTGGCGAGATCACCAGCATCCATGCGCCGTAGACACCATCGGTGTTAAGGCGGCTTCTTGTGGTTACCCTGTATTTGATCGGCACGTTTCCTCCCCGGGCACCCCATGGTGTCTGACCTATTTTTGATGCAGCTTAGTGGCCATGTGCAACCTCTACAACATCACCACGTCGCAAGAAGCCGTCCGCCAGTGGACCCGGACTTTGCGCGACATCTTAGGCAACCTTGAGCCGTCGATAGACATATATCCCAACCAGTTCGGCCCGGTCGTACGCAACGCATCAGACGGCGCACGTGAGCTTGCCAATTTGCGCTGGGGAATGCCGACGCCATTAGACCGCGTTAGGGGCAACGCCGACTCCGGCACAACTAATATCCGCAATCCGCAATACGGCCACTGGCAGCAGTATGTCGGCGTCGAGCATCGCTGCGTCGTGCCGGTGACGAGCTTCGCAGAGCCCAGCCCCACGCGGAATGACAAGGATCCCGAGACAGGCGGCATTCAGCGGAACTTCTGGTTTGCCCTGAACCAGGACCGCCCGCTGTTCTTCTTCGCTGGCCTCTGGACCCGCTGGCAAGGGGTGCGCAAGGTCAAGGAAGGCCCCGGCGATCACGAGGTTTATGGCTTCATGACCACCAAGCCGAACGCCCTGATTGCGCCCATCCACGAAAAAGCTATGCCCGTGATCCTGACGACGCCGGAGGAAACCGAGATATGGCTTACCGCCCCATGGTCTGAGGCCAAGCGCCTGCAGCGAACGGCACCGGATGACGCCCTTGTGATTGTCGAGAAGCCCGCGACGCAGATCAAGGTTCCCGAGCAGGCACCACCACCGCCAAGACAAGGCTCGTTGTTCTAGTGGCTGGCCTTCGGATACTGTCGCATGTAGCACCGGGCCTTGCGATTGCCATCTTTCTTGAAATCTTGGCCGTGGTGTTTGTTCGTCGTAACCGGCGTTAGCAAATCGGCGGCAGGTGATTGAAATGCCGGGCTGTTAGCGCCAGTTATTCATCCCTCCAGACCACGCGCCGCACCATGCGGATTTCAACAAGCCGCCTCACGCGTATCCTCAGGCCCTCGGATGCACTTGGCAGCAGGATATCGACGTCAAGATCGCGACGTTTGCACCGCTCGCAGCGCATGTGCCGGTCAACGTCCCAAAACGGAATGTCCCCCACCAATTTGGCGAGGTCACCCGGCAGATAGTGCCGCGTGATGTTGCAGTTGACACATCGGACGCGGATCAGCTGACCAACCTCATGTGCTTTGCACAGGGTCTGCACGAGGCGGCGGGGTTTTCTGGGCTGCTCCGGCATGGCCAAAAATAGGAATGAGTTCCTCGCCATGTCAATTCGCCCTTGACATTTATGTTCCCTTTTTGTTCACTGTGACAATGCAGCGTTTGGAGTCATTGCCATGGACCGCATTGTGACACTCAACAGTCGCCAGGAGGCCGCCCTCCAGGCTCACGCCGAGGATTTCATCGCCGTCCACAGGGCGACGTGATGAAGGCGCTCAAGGAAATGATCGTGCTCAATGGGCATCTTCAGGAACGACTTGACGCCCTCGCCGCACCTCGCCGCGCGACACGTTAGGAGGAGCCGCAATGGGTAGGATGCACTTAGATGCTGCAGCTAAGGCCGAACTGCATTCCGAAGCGGAGAAGCTCATTGCCCGCTACGACAGCCCGCTTGAGACGGTGAAAGCGCTCATGGCCTACAACTGCGAGCTTGAGACCCAGATACTCGCCATAGCCCATCGGCATCCCGGGATTGTCTCAATCGGATACGACGATACGCCGCCTGTTCTGGGATGAGAGTGACAGTGCTCCATGCAAGAATTTATCGAGTTCATACAGAGTAACTCTGCGTTAGTGGTCGCCAATCCAGCGGCCTTCGCCACGTTTGCCGCGTTGTTCGGCGGCGCCGGATTTGCAGTTGGGCGTTATTTCCTTACTGAGCGCATCGCCAATCTGGAAAGTCGGATTGCGAGGCGTGACGAGGAGATTACGGACCTGAAAGCCAAGCAGAAAGCACCAGAGCCGGAAGTCCCTGTGCCTCTATTCGAGATGACTGAGGTTCTTCCCCCTGCACCGCTCAACTTCAACCGGCTGTTAGTCCAGCGGAAAGACAGCCTCCATGTCGGATAATTTGCTCCCCCAACAGAAAGCACCCAAGCTGATCGTTGTCACCGCCTTCGACCGCGATGAGACCGGCGACCTCCAACCCGTCTTCGGACCGGCAGAGCAGCCGACTGAGGATCGAGCGATACGGACTGCGAGGGGACTGGCGGGCAAGCATGCTGGCGTCATTGCGTGGTCGCGCGATGCCAACCCTTCGCTTGGCGAATATGGGAGCCCACCACTTTGTCGGCGGCGACGTGCCGGATAGCGTTGGCTTGGCCCGGCAGATCTAACCGGGAGGGAGGAACATGTTTTCCTCCTTGGCAGCTGCTTCGAATGCCTTGCGGGCTTCTTGAGGTGGTATCTCGTCGGCCAGAGCGGCCATGCAAACGCGCATCGCGTAGTCCCATTTTGCCCTTTGTTGGTCCACTTCATGAGTTGCTCGGCGGCACCCTGGACATGACTAACCCCGTAGCGAAGGCCAGGACGTTCGGTCTGACGTAGACGGGAGGGTTGAACCAATGGAGAGCCATGAGCGCTATTCGCTGCCATCAATGACAAAGGAGAGATTCAAGGAGGTCGCCATCATCAAACCTTCGCCCTCCGCCAACCGGCCCACCAAGCTTCCCATTGGGAACAGAACCAGCGCTCGCCTCGGGCTGAGTTCACGCGCGTCGCCAGATAATATTCCTGGCCGGGCATGTGATAAATATGCTCGCCGCGCTCATTGATGTTCCCCTTGATGTCGCAGCCCGCCTTGCGAAAGACAATCTTGCTCGATGAGCCGCCCCCGGTATGGACCCGCGGGAGTTGGTGCTGATCGTTGGTCGCAACATAGGCGAGGAACGTAAATCCAAGCAGCGCTAAAACCAGCGGAAGGCGAGCGGCAATAAGCGAGCGCCACCAAGGCCTTCTTGCTCCCGCCGACTTGGGATGAACTATTCTGCCCATACCCTCTCCCGCGAGGGAGAATGCGTCCGTCAGAAGCGAAAGTCTATAAGCGCAGATCGCGGGTACTGGGTCAGTTTGAAATCCAGCCTTGATCGGCGAACAAAGCTGGCTTTCGTCGGTTTGAGGGCCATGGCTACAAATTCGGAAGACCGACATTTCCCCACCGCCGCAGGCATTCTGCTTGGCCTTGGCCTAGGCGGTTTCTTCGACGGCATCGTTCTGCACCAAATTCTCCAATGGCATCATATGGCGACGAGTGCCGGTTATCCTGCTGACTCCTTGGAGAACTTAAAGCTGAACACATTGCTGGACGGTCTTTTCCACGCCAGCACCTACATATTCACGGCAGTCGGGTTGCTCATCCTGTGGCGGACAGCGCGGAAACCTCACTTCTGGTGGTCGCCTAAACTTCTCTTCGCAACCATCCTTATGGGCTTCGGTATCTTCAACGTGGTGGAGGGGATCGTTGATCACCACCTTCTTGGGCTGCACCACGTCAACGAAACGGTGCCCCAGGATCAATGGATCTATTGGGACGTTGCGTTCCTGATCTGGGGTGCTGCCATGCTGATCGGCGGCTGGCTTCTCTGGAAACAGGGCAAGCGCGAAGCCCGCGCTGAAGCCCGCTACATTTCAAACTGACCCACGACCAGATAGCGCGGTGGTTACGCCTTAGCTTTGCGCTTCGCCGGTGCCTTCTTGCGTTACATCGGAGCGCAGGCAGCTTCGCTGGTTGAGCGGATGACCGAGGAGTAGAGGGCGAGTTGGGCGGACATGTTCGCCTTATAGCTCGGACCCTGCACTAGGCAACGAGGATATCTGGCGGAAGGCCCGGGGATAATCCAAATTGCGGCTTATGTGTAACTTATACAACATCACGACCACCAGAAGCCATCCATCAGCGGACTTGGCAACCTTGAGCCATCTGGATGTCTATCCCAATACGCTGGGCCCTGTGGTGCGCAATGCATCTGGTCAGTGAGCCCAGCAATCGGCTTGGGTTATATTCTTGAATTGCTTTCCATCGGCATCTGCAAAGGTGAGTCGGCTGTTCGCTACGTCGTAGATCGCAAACCTTTTGCGCCCACGCAATGCTCCTTCAATGAACATCTTTTGCATCGCATGAAATTGCATATTCTCGTCATCGCTAAGGCCAGTTGAAGCCCCCGTCGTTCCTGCGAGATAGTCTGCCACTGCAATCATTGAGAACGCGATTTTATCACCGCTCCGGAGGACATCGAAAGCCTTGACCTCTCGTCCTTCGATCACGAAATTGCCGGTCGACGTGAGTGCGACCTGCACAACGCTCTCGGGGTCTTCTGTTCCCATGTTCACGACCCCCAGCACTGCTGTGCCTCTCGCTGAGCAAGTCATTTCTGATATACGGGCCTCAGAGGAACTTTGGTCGGCGAAATTCTGGAGGCTTGGTGGTTCAGCTGCGGTCGAATCTGCTGTTCCGCCATTTTCGGTAGGCGCCGTTTGTTGCGTCTGGCCCGTTTCGATGGCTTGCAGTTTCTCATTGGTGACGTTGTCCAATTCGTTCCATTCTTTGGATTGCCAGACCTCGACCGACTCGTTGCGGATCCTGATCATGTCGGCTCTGATCTGGTTCAAAGCGGGCCGTGACGAAGGGTCTGTTGGAAGAGCTCGAGCTTGTTCTGTCAGTTTGGCGAGTTCTTGTTCGGAGGCATTCGCCTTGGCTTGGCTTGCCTCAGCCATTGACGCTTGTACTCGTGCGTCTTCGAGTCGGCTCACTCGCACCCCCAAAATTACGTCGTAGTTTTCGATGGTTGAAGTCTCGGAGTTGCACTTACCGGCAACCTCCAGCAGAGCGTCAATCTGGGCCACGCTTAGATCTTCAAAGGCTTTTCCCTGAAAGTAGTTGCCGCCTTGCACCAATTCGTCGCACGTGGGCTGCGCGGCGACCGCGGGATGCAACAAACAGAGAATGGTAGCGGCGGCGATAGCAATCGCCTTCATCAGAGGTCTCATTTTGTCTTGGTCTCCGCTGCCGACCCCGCCCGGCCACGCCGCGCGCTTCTCCATGCGAAATACGCCATGGCGGCGAGGATCAGGTCGGCGAAGGCCCAAATCTTCATATCAGTGAATGAGCTTGCCGCGATGAAAGCAAACAAGCTGCCGACGACGAAAATAATCGCCGAGACCAGCGGCAGGCCGAACGCAAAGGCGCCGCCGACAAAGAACAGCAAACCCACGAGAACGCCAACCGAGCCAGCGCCCGCCAGATCATGATTGGCCGCAATGCTTCCGCCCGTCGCCACTGCGCAGGACTGCAGCATCGAAATCATGCCAAGCAGAATTCCGATAATTCCAACTGCGATTTTCATTTCACTCCCCCAAGCAAGCACATGAATGGTGCAATCCCCCGAAATTGGAAATAGGGGACTATTGGTCCGTCGATTGTCAAGCCGTTTGTATTGCCTTCTTGCCCACGATGAACGTGCGCAAGATCATTGGTTGGAATCTCCGTAAGCTGCGTGTCGAACGCGGGCTGTCGCAAGAGCGGCTGGCGCTGGCGGCTGAGATCGATCGTTCGTATGTCGGTCGCGTCGAACGCGGTTCTGAAAACGTAACGACCGATACGCTGGAAGCTCTGGCGAAGGCACTTGCCGTTCCGGCTGCGGCTCTTCTGACCGAACCTCCGACGGGGGCTCGTGAGCCGTCGCCGCTTTCGTCGGGAAGAAAGCCGAAGGTGGGTTAGACGAGCGAGGAACTGCGCCCCAGTGCCCTGTGCAGGGGAGAACATCAGTACTCCTCCGGCAGCATGACGGTCATCACCCGGATCGTGACTGCGGGGTCCGAGGCGTCAGGCGATAGGTTCGCCAGAGCGCGGTCATAGTAGTCTAGCTTGAAGAATAGCTGCCGATCGCCGACGTACAACAGAGCGCAGTCGTGGGTGTCATAGGGGTCGTTGTTCTCGTCGAACGCGTCGAAGTTGGCGATGGCCAGCAGAATAGCGCCGATCTCTTGCGCAGGCAGCGCGGCGACACCGGCGGTCATCACCATGCGCCCACCAGCGCCGGTCTGGCGCAGTTGGTCGTTTAGAGTCCGAATACGCGCGGTTCGATCAGCCGCCGTTAGCCGACCGACGCGCTCTGTTGAGCATGTCATGGGTGGTTCCTTCGAATGGATGTGTGACTGAAGGGGTGGCGGGCCGGATCGAACCCGGCCCGTTTGTAGGCCGCTTATTTCTTCGCCAGCTGGCGGGGGTGGATCAGGCCGAGCTGGTAGTAGCTGCGGTCGACCTGCGGGGCTTCCGGGTAATCGCGGAACTTGAGCGTGAAAATACCCTTGGCTTTCGCCTTCATGATGCGAGCTTCGAAATATCCCTCGTCGGGTCCTTCCGATGCCAGCACCATATCGCCGACGGCCAGCTTCGCCCAAAGGTCGCTATCGTTACCGCCAGCGGCCCCGCCGCCACCATCGCCCCCGCCACGGGCCGCCACTGCCTCAGGCGAGCCCGCTGAAGCGTTTTCGGGGCTGTCGGCGGCTTTGTCGTCGCCCGGCCCGCCGTCGCGCTCGTCAGCGACGCCCGCAAGCGCCGCGATACGGCTGTAAACCTCCGATTTGACGAACGGCACGAAAGCCTTGCCGCTGTCGAAAAGCTTGCCAGCCGGAAGGCGCATGACGATCTCGGGTGCTTCGCCGGGCTCAACGCGGTGCGAGTGCATCCCCATCAGCCTCGCTGCGCTTTCCGCCGCCTCGACCTCGGGTAGCAGGAACACCGAGGCGTGGGGCTTGCGTGTCTCATCGCGGCCAAACACGATCAACGATCGGGTGGTTTCGGAGGCGACATTCATTGTCTTGCCTCCAGATATGACAAAGGGCCCAGAGGGCCCCTTAAGGTGTGATTTGAGCGGTGCCGACATGGTGTGTCGGGTCGATCTGTCAAAGGCATGTCAAAGCTCCTGTTAGTGTCTGGCCCAGCCCCGTCGGTCGACGCAGCTTGCAGCAAACAGTATAACAGGAATATTTTCCTATTGTCAAGAATCAATGCAAAATCAATTATTTAGGTTGGCCAGCGTGTCTCAACGAGACATTGTTCCCCAGGATGTTCTTGGCCCAGAAAGAGCAACACAATGTCGGCGCTTACCGCTTCGGCGGGCGAAGTCTCGGTGTCGATGCTTGCCCAAGCGGTAGACGAGTACATATGGGAGAATGTCAGCTGTCAGCTTCTGGCGTTGCCTTGGATGCCGCTGGCAGTTACAGGTGATACGGCCTTTTCGATTCTACTTTGCCACCCGTGTCTTTGACACCTTCGCGGACCACATCGCGGAATGGGCGGAGGGCAGTTCCTTCGTTCGGCGCAAGGTCGCGCTGCTTTCTTTCTTTGGCGTAGACAACCTCGGCAAATGCCGGGCGTTGGGGGGGGGCAAGTATGGAATACATACCGGTTCGCGTGAGCGACCTTATCCGACAATTGAATCGTGATCTGTACCTTCCTGCAATCCAACGGGAATTTGTATGGAGACCTGAGCGGATCGAACGCTTGTTTGATTCTATGATGTCAGACTTCCCGATTGGTTCATTTTTATACTGGAAACTGGAGCAAAAGAACAAGGACGAGTGGCCGGTCTACGAGTTTATCCGGGACTTCGACGACGAAGACCCGCACAATCCGGCGGCCAATATGTCAGGAATCACGAGGGATGTTACGCTGGTACTTGATGGCCAGCAACGAATAACCTCACTCTTCATCGGACTTCGTGGTTCATATAGATACTTCCACTATCGGTGGCGCAAGTTGAAGTTATACTTAAATCTGCTTAAAGCCCCGACGCCCAATGAGGAGAACCCGGAAGAGCTCACCTATAGCTTCGCCTTCCGCGAGAACGAAGAGCCGAAAGGGGACAAACCCCAGATCTGGTATCCGGTTGGTCGAATCTTGGATTTCGAAGACGCTGAAGACGCTAAGGCGGATATGAAAGCCCGCCTTGCCGCTGTTGGCGAGGAGCAGCGCGACAACGCCCAAAGGCTGATCGGACGCCTGCATAACCGCGTCCATACAACTCTCATAGGAAACTACTATGAGGAGAGGTCTCAAGATTATGACAAGGTTTTGCAGGTGTTCGTCCGCGCAAATTCCGGCGGTCAGCCCCTTGAATATTCCGACCTTCTCCTCGCAACTGCTACGGCCAAATGGGATTCGCTTGATGCTCGAAGTGAAATTCACGACTTTACGGATTCTCTTAATGACATTGGAACTGGATACAACTTCGGGAAAGACTTTGTTCTTAAGGCAAGCCTCTACCTAACGGACGGCCTGCCAATTCAGTACAAAGTGAAGAACTTCACGAGGCAGAACCTTCGTCTGATCGAAGCCAATTGGGACAACATCAAGCAGGCGCTTTCCACAACGGTCAGGCTGATTTCTCGGTTCGGCTTCAACAGCAAGAATGTGGTGGCTCCTTTGGCTCTGCTTCCTATCGCGCTTTATATTATGAAGCTCGGCAACTGGTCATTTGATACGTCGTCAAGTGTTAAGGACGCCGAAGCACAAGTGACAATTCGCAAATGGTTCGTGTTTACGACGTTGAAGAATGCGTTTGGCTCTTCGACGGATACGACGCTGAGCCGCTTGCGAGAGTTGCTGAAGGATTGCAACGCGACGACGCCTTTTCCGGCTATTTCGCTCTACAACTCGCTGGGCATCGAACCAAGATTGAGTGAAACGGAAATCGCCCGCATTTTGGAGTACGGCTATCAAGGGAGATACACAAATCTCGCCCTTTCCCTATTGTATCCCGATCGCGATTGGAAGGATGCCGTCTTTCACGAAGACCATGTCTTCCCCAAAACCGAGTTTCAGTCGAGTAAGTTGAAGAGTAGAGGGTATGACGAGTCGAAGGTTCAACTCTACCTGAGCAAATTCAACACGCTTGTGAACCTCCAGCTTCTGACAGAATCGGAAAACCTCTCCAAGAACGCCACCCCGTTTGACGAGTGGCTCGAGACTCGGGAGCCGCCATTCCGAGCGCGGCATCTGATACCGGACCTTTCGGTATATGGATTTGATGCCTTCGGGGAGTTTCAGAAGAACCGAGCCGAGCTGATCGCGGCGGCATTGAACAGAGAGTAATGACGGCCCCACCTATGCTCAACCTGCGACTTCAAAACCACGCCTCATTCCGGAATTCGAGCGAAACGTATTTTTCGCCCGGTGGCTGAGCCAAGATACGGAAGCGTTTGAGGTCGAAGTCCGGCAACGAACGCAGAAAGGTCAGGAGGAAGGCGGACAGGACGCATAAGAAATTGCCGGAGCCAGCGAAGCAGGACCCGCAAAATGTAGACGAAAGTAGCCAGAACAAAGTTGTTGGCAATGACCTCGATTCGACTTTACACCACATCGGTGTTACACAGGCTGTGAAATAGGGCCGCCCCGGCGATTGATTTTGTTAGTTTATTTCTGCGTTCTGCCCTTTCCGCCTCTGGCACCATCCCCTCCTGGTCCGTTCTGGGCACCCCCGTCGCGTCGCCGCCTGCATCGCCAAGTGGAATCACTTTGCGCACATTAGCCCGCCGGCGGATTTAATTTGCTTGGCCACCCCTCAACCCTAGGGCAAACTGCCCGTTGGGGCTGCAGGAGGTGAAATGAGAGCACGCGCAGCAACGCTTGGGGATCTGGAGGATGTCTTTCGCGGTCTGTCCAAGCGGATGTCGGACGAATACGTCGCTGCCGGCAAGGACAGCAAGATCGCCTACGACAACCTTATGATGAATTTGAAGGAGGGCCGCGCGCACGCGCTTGTCGAGGGCGACAAGGCCGTGGCGATCATCGCCTGGCATGAGAACAGCGACGCCGCCGACACGCTGTTCGCCGCACGGGAGGACTTCTTCCGGGCCACGACCGTCCGTTTCTGCAAGCGGCATATCAGGCATATCCAGGCGCTCGCCGGCAACCTCGCCATCCATTCGCGCAGTTGGCTCCAGGGGCCGGATGTCGCAAGATGGTTCGGCGTCATCGGCTATGTCGAGCGCGGCCGGGAGAACGGCGCCACTTTGTTCGAGCTGCCGCCGGCTCGCATCGGCTAGGAAACCCTGGGCTGGTCAAGATCCCTTGCCGCAAACACCGCCACCCTCTCGCGATCGCCCGCACAGGTTCGTCGATGCGGGTCACCGTCTTCGGCTCCAGGATCCCTTGCTCGGCGGCCTTCTGAACTGCCTTAGCAAGCGGCTTGCGCCGGGCGCCGATTGGCGGGATGTTATGGGAGGGCAACCGGGGGGCAAACCGGCACGCCGAGACAGATATGGCTGCTGGAAATGTCACGAGCTTGCTTCGCCTTTCTTGCCTTTGTTGCCTTGGTGAGGCCGGTAGGGGCAGGCGAGTGGACGTCTCATCTGCTTGACCGCCCAAGCCTGGCAACCGCCTATTTTCGCCAAGCCGATCTTGTGACTGCATACGCGACCGCAATGGCGCGCTTCCGTCTGCAGCTCGCAGGGCGTGCCGGCGAAAACAACCTTGCGGTCCCTCTCGAACCACTGCTTTTGCGGGCGGAATTCCGTGCGCGGACATGGCGCTCGGCGGACGGCAGCCTGTTGCAAGGCTTCGCCGGCAAGGGCGGCTTCCGGCTGACTATCGGCAACTGCCTGGCGCGCATCTGCGCTGCCAGCGAATGCAGCGATGCCGGTTGGCCGGTTTACGCCTGCAGCGACGGAGGCAAGCGCAAGATGTCCGTCACGGATTTTGTGACGGCAAACTTCGGCGGCGTCTCCTACCGCCGATTGAGCGCCTCCCCTTCACAGGAATGACAGCGCCGACCCTCTTGCTGCGGCGTTCAGCAAAGGGCGGCGTCCCTCCTCACCGCAAACGCCGCCTGCACCGCGCGATTGACGGTGACCGGCAGGATCGACATGTGGTTCTCGCCGGCATGCAGTTCGAAACTGGCGCGCACGCCCGGGAGAGCGTCAAGACGCTGCGCCATTGCCCGCGCGAATGCGTCGGTGCGTGTCACCTTTTTCTGCTTCAGGCGCTTTTCCTCGTCCTCGGCGCCAATCTGGAACTGCGCCAGCTTCTCGGTCTCGTACTCGCCGGCCGACAGGATCATGGTCGCCGCCAAACCATCGGGAATGGCGGCCTCGAAGGCTTCGAGAAAGCGGTCGATGACACGGTCTTCCCAGTAGATGGCGGGGCTCGCCGCGATCCAGGTCTGAAAGGAAGAAGGCCGCGCGAACAGGGCGTAGAGCGCAAACAGGCCACCGAAAGAATGGCCGTAAAGCGCATGGCGGCTGGCATCGACCGTGACCCGGCTGGCGACCCACGGCTTCAGCTCATCCTCGATGAAAGCAAGGAATTTCCCTGCCCCACCGGTCCGGACTTCGGACGTGCCCTCGTAGAAGGGCGGGTAGGTCTTGCCTGGCGGCGGGCCGAGATCCCATGAGCGGCGCAGCGGATCATAGGCGCCGTCGACGGGATATCCGATGGCGACGATGACGCCCCAGCCGACATTGGTGCCCGTGGGATAGAAGGCCTGCGCGCGCATGGCGTCGACCGCCGTGCCGATGACGGCGTTGCCGTCGGTCATGTAGAGGACCGGCCAGCCGGCCTCGGGCACCGGCCCGGACGGCACATGCAGGAATATCCGCCAGGGGGCGCCGCCCTGCGCCGGAACGAGATCGTGGACCGTCGTGTTGGCGATCAGGGCTGGCGTCGCGTTGGACATGGATATCTTGGACATGGATATCTCCAGGGGCAAAACGGTCAGCGGCGGCGCAGCAGCCACATCAGCACCGGGCCGCCGATCAACGTGGCGACGAGACCGGCCGGGATCTGGCGCGGGAAGATGGCGATCCGGCCCACCCAGTCGGCGGCGACCATGATCAGCGCGCCGGCGAGCACCGCGCCAATGGCCTGCGGCAGCGCACGGGAAAGGCCAAGGCGACGAGCAAGATGCGGCGCCATAAGGCCGATGAAGGTCAGCGGACCGACGATCAGCGTCGAAGCCGCGGTGAGTGCCGCGACGGCCAGCAGCACGAGAAGCCGCGCCCTCTTCAGGTTGATGCCAAGGCCCTGAACGGCGGCGGAGCCGAGCGGCAGGATGTCGAGCCAGCGCATGAAGAAAGGCGCGAGCGCGAAGAGGCAGACCGCGATACCACCGGTCAGCAGGGCGTCACCGACATCGACGCCATAGGTCGAACCGGTCAGCCAGTTGAGCAGCAGCATGGCGCGAGGATCGCCGGTCGCGGTGAGCACCAGGATCAGCGCGTCGAACAAGGCCGTCAGAGCAATGCCGGCAAGCAGCAGCCGCTCCGGCGCATAGGCGGCACGACGGCCGATCGCCAGCGTCACCAGCAAAGCGGCGAAGGCGCCGATCGTTGCCGCCGCCGTCTGAACCGGGCGCCCGGCATCGACGAGCGCAAACAGCGCCACCATCATGCCAAGGGCGGCACCGGCACTGATGCCCAGCACTTCGGGGCTGGCCATCGGATTGCCGGTCAGCCGCTGCATCATCAGCCCGGCAAGCGCCAGCATCGCCCCGGCACTCAGCGCGGCAAGCACGCGAGGCCACCGCCACGACAGCAAAGGCTGCAGCTCGTCGCCGAAGGCGAAGGTCCAGCCATGCGGACCCGGTCCATAGAGCAGGGCCAGCCCGAGCAGCAGAAGCAGAGCCAGGCCGAGTGCCATCAGAACAAGGCCGGGCCGGCTTGCGCGCGGCAGGCGCACGGCCATCAAGGTCGGGGCTTCCGAGCCAAACGCAAGGCGCGGCAACAGCCAGAGCAGCAGCGGCGCACCGAGAAGTGCTGTGATCGCTCCGGTCGGCAGCAGGTCGCCTTGCGGCCCGGTGGCGATCTGCACGCCTTGATCGGCGGCCCACAGCAACACGCCGCCGATCAGCGGTGCCATCACCAGTTGTTGGCCCAGCCGCCGGGCACCGCCGATGCGCGCGAGCGTCGCCGCGGCCAGGCCGACGAAGCCGATGACGCCGACAGCGGCAACGACAAAGGCGATCAGCGCGACGGCGGCCGCCAGTCCGGCGAAGCGATAGGCGCCGAGCGGCACGCCAAGGCTGCGCGCGCCTTCATCGTCGAGGCCAAGCAGGGTCAGGGGCCGCACCATGAAGAAGATCGCAAGCGCAGCAGTGCCGATGCGTGGCAAAAGCCACAGCGTCGTCGACCAATCCTGCTGGCCGAGCGAACCGGCGCCCCAGATGAACAGGCTGGCCAGCCATTCGTGCCGCAGCACGATGAGAGCGGCACCGATGGCGCCGGCATAGAGGCTGACCACAAGCCCCGCCAGCACCACCGAAAGCGGCGACAGGCCCTTGTGCCAGGACAGAGCGATGACGGCGGCAAGGGCCATAAATGCGCCGGCCAGCGCCACCCATTCGCGGCCGAAGGCAAGCAGGGACGGTGACAGAAGCGTCGCCAGTGCCAGTGCCAGATAGGCACCGGCCGAGACGCCGACGGTTTCAGGCGAGGCGAGCGGGTTGCGCAGAACCTGCTGCAGGACAGTTCCGGCAAGCCCGAGCGCCGCACCGCACAAAAGGCTGATCGCAAGCCGGGGCAGGAAGGCATAGTGGACGAGCACCTGCCGCATGTCAGCGATGTCGGGAGCGGCGAGCGATTGGAGCCAGAGCGCCGATGGCAGTTGCACGGTGAGGTTCGAGACGGTTGCCGCTGCCGCAGCCGCGAGCAGCACCGCGCAAAGCAGGATCGCGCCTACCGGCTGAGTACCAGGAGAACTCCTTGGCAAGGCGCGGCCTGACGCCGCAAGCTTTCCTTCTTGAGTAACGGCAGCGGCATCCTCAGCCATGGGCGGCCTCCGCGGTCATCGCCGATGCCAGGACCCGGGCAAAACGGCTCGCGGATGGAAGCGCGCCAAACATCAGGACGGCAGGAAGGCGCATGATCGAGCGGTTGCGCACGAAGGGCATGGCATTCCAGACCGGACTTTCGGTCAGCGTGCCGCCGGCGCCCTCAGGCAAGGGTTCGAGATAGGCGAGGCGCGCATCGCTGGATGTCGCCAGCCCGTCGATGCCGACGGTCGAAAACCCCCAATAGTTGGTCTCGGCCGTCCACGCGTTGCTGAGCCCGATGCGGTCGAACACCTCCTGAAACAGGCTCTTTGCGCCGTAGACGCGCACATTGCGCGGGTCCAGGAAGCTGACGACATAGATCGGCCGTGCCGAAAGCGGCGCCAGCTGCTGGCGAACCTCCAAAAGATACGCGTCTGTCGCCGCGATCAGCGCCTCGCCTTCGCTTTCCTTGCCGACAAGCCCGGCGAGCTGGCGCGTCGCCTCGAGCGCGCGCCGATAGGGCTGCCCGGCCTCGGTATAGAGCCCGATCGTCGTCACTGGAGCCACGCGTTCGAGCAGCGGCTTGATGCCCTCGAGATACGGCATGGACAGGATGATGTCGGGCCTGAGCTGCTGCAGGAATTCGAGATTGGGCTCGAGCAGCGTGCCGAGATCGGCGACGTCGGGCGGCAGCCGCGGCTCGACCACCCATTTCTCCCAGACCTCCCGATCGGCAATGGCGACCGGGCTGACACCGAGCATGAGCAAGGTCTCGGTCAACCCGTCATCCAGGCAGACGATGCGCAACGGACGGGCTTCAGCCGTGGAGGACCTCATGCCGGCGAACGGCAGCGAAAAAAGCCCGAGCGCCTGGCGCCGGGTCATTCGGCTGCGCAAATGATCGGGCGCGGCTCTCGACTGGGGCTCTTGGTCTCTCTGCAATGCGGCCGGCCCTGCTTTTCGGGGGTTGGTCTCCAGTGACCACTGCCCGGTGACTATGAAACATGAGTGTACTAGTCAACATTTAAGATGCCTGCCCAGTCAACTTTCACGCGACCGCATGCCAAGCGCAGACGCCCACTGGCCGCAAGGCGATTCGCCCGTACAACAACCTGTGCGACGTCACCGTCCGAATCACGGTTTGCGAAGCCCAATCCGCGCTTCGCATCATTTTTCCTCCACGAATGCATTCCATGATAGAGGGAGCTACGGTCGCCTTTGGGCAGCCGTTTCCTGGATTGCCTGAGAGACCAAAGACGGCCAAGAACCAAAAGCCGGCAGCAAGCCGCCACCTGAAGACGTCAAGGACCGGTCGAACGCATCAAGGCAGCGTGATCGGGTTGCACTCGGCAAGGCTTGATGATTTGTTGCCGCTATACGGAGAACGAATGATGCGAGAGCCTGCCGGTCAAGACGAATACGGGTCGACGAACCCTTTCGATCCGGACGACCTGCCAACCTTGAACGCAATCGGCCCGAGCATGGGAAGCGGCAATGATTTCGAGAGATATGCCGTTGCCGTGATCATCGTGTTCGGTGCGCTGATCATCGGCGGGCTGATGGCCGCATCGATGGTCTTCGGGCACCGCAACGGCTTCCTCTTCGCGCTTGGCGGCGCCACATCCGCCTGGATCTCCGGAAATGCGCTGCTGCTCGACCGGCCGCGCATCTATGCGCTGTTCGTCGGCATTGCCGCCTTGATGCTGGTTGCGTCCACCCTCACGCTGGTCTTGTGACGGTCAAGTCGGTGTGAGCCGATCCACTTGAGCAGCGGGCGATCAACCCGAATCGCCACGCTGCTCCAAGCTTTTCCTCCGAGCTGTCAGTATCCGAGCGCCTCGCCAGAGGCCGCGCGGCTGTCGATGGCGCCGTTGTAGCGCGCGCCGCCGCCTTTCTCGATTTCCGCCAGGCTCTTGCCGCCGACCAGGATGCCGGCGGCCTGACCCCAGGTCTGGTCGGCGAGATCGAGGTGATATCCCATGCCGGCCAGCAGCTTTTCTGTGTCCGGCGACAGGCCGAACGGCTCGACATACACCTTGTCGGGCAGCCATTGATGGTGGATGCGCGGCGCGTCGATCGCCTCCTGGATGTTCATGCCGTGGTCGATGACATTGACGATCGCTTCCAGCGTGATGGTGATGATGCGCGAACCGCCGGGGCTGCCGATGACCATGAACGGCTTGCCGTCCTTGGCGACCACGGTCGGGCTCATCGACGACAGCGGCGTCTTCTTCGGCTGGATGGCGTTGGCCTCGCCCTGGACCAGGCCATAGAGGTTGGGCACGCCGGGTTTCTGGGTGAAATCGTCCATTTCGTTGTTGAGCAGGATGCCGGTGCCGTCGGCGACGACGCCGGCTCCAAAGGAACCGTTCAACGTGTAGGTGACCGCGACCGCATTGCCTGCATCGTCGATGATCGAATAATGCGTCGTCTCCTTGCTCTCGCCAAAGCCCTTCGGCATCAAATCCTGCGACACGCCGGCCCGGAACGGGTCGATCTTGTCGCGGATATCCTTGGCATAGGCCTTATCAAGCAGTTTCGAGACCGGGTTGTCGACGAAATCAGGATCGCCAAGCGCTGAATTGCGGTCGACATAGGCGTAGCGCATCGCCTCGACCATGACGTGGACCGTCTCGGCGGAACCTGCGCCGAGATAGGACAGCGGATAGCCCTCCAGCACGTTGAGGATTTCGCAGATGATGAGGCCGCCGGAGCTGGGCGGCGGCGAGGAGGTGATCTCGTAGCCGCGATAGGTACAGGTCACGGGCTTGAGCTCACGCACCGCATACTGCTCGAAATCCGGCTTGGCGAGAATGCCGCCCTTGGCGCCGCTCGCCTTGATGATGGCGTCAGCGATGGCGCCTTTATAGAAGGCATCCGTACCCTTTTCGGAAATGGCGGCGAGCGAGGCGGCGAGGTCGGGCTGAACCAGCCGCTCGCCGATGCCATAGGGCTTGCCGTCGGGTTTCAGGAATATGGCGGCGGCCGCGGGGTCCTTCGCCAGCCTGTCGGCACTGCCGGCAAACGAGGCAGCGTCGCCCTGATTGAGGATGAACCCGTCCTTGGCGTAGCCGATTGCCGGCGCCATCAGATCCTGGCGGGACAATTTGCCGTATTTTTCACGGGCCATCTCGAAGCCAGCCACAGAGCCCGGTACGCCGACGGCGAGATAGCCGTCGAGGCTGGCGCCCTTCACCGGGTTTCCGTCCTTGTCGAGATACATGGTTTTTGTCGCCGCCAGCGGCGCCCGCTCGCGGAAATCGAGAAAGGTCGATTTGCCGTCCTTGAAGCGGATGGTCATGAAGCCGCCGCCGCCGATATTGCCGGCATTGGGGTAGACGACGGCGAGCGCATAGCCGACGGCAACCGCCGCGTCGACAGCATTGCCGCCCCTCTTCAAAACGTCGATGCCGACTTCGGATGCCAGATGCTGGGCCGTCACCACCATACCGTGCTCGCCCTTGGCCGGCGCCGGCGAGGCGGCGAAGACACTCGTCAACGGCGCCAGGACAAAGGTGATGGAAAGACTGGCGGCGATCAGTGTCCGACGGTTGAGAGGCATGGCGGTTCTCCGGGCGGGGGGATGCCTAGAAGACCGTGTTGGACGGATCGAGTCCACTAACAATTGAGGGAGCACGAGAAAGAGCCCCCTCACCCGGATTGCCAACCGAATTGCGAAGGGCAATTCGGGGCAATCCGACCTCTCCCCGAGGGGAGAGGAGGTGTCAGCGCTGACGCCAGTCTCTTCTCCCCTGCGGGGGTGAGGCGTGGTCCGCGCAGCGGGCGAAAAGCCAACTGCTTGGCTTTTCGAACAACAAACGCCCGGAGGGCGGTGGCCCGCAAAGCGGCCGGATGAGGGGGCCGGCTCGGCCTCAGACAATGCCGCCCGAACCGCCAGCGACTGCAGGGCGTTCCGCTGCAACCTTGGCGCGGTAACCCGCCGCTCGATAGGCGGCGACCGGGTCGATGGCGCCGCCGGTCTTCAGCCGCGCCATGGCGAGGATCGGCTCGACATCGGTGCGGTAGGCCGCTTTCAGCGTCTGCGTCGCCATCAGCGCGTCATTGCTATCCTGAAAACCTTCCAACGCCTTGCGGTCGACCAGCAGCGCCTGCGCATAGGCGCGCTGCACCTCGACTGCCGATAGCATCAGGCTTTCGATCGGATCGGTGACGTTGTGGCTCTGGTCGAGCATGTGGGCCGGGTCGAACCCCTCGGCGCCGGAAAGTTCGGCGTCGACCAGTTCGTTGAAGACGAGGAACAGCCGGTAAGGGTCGATCGAACCGGCATCGAGATCGTCGTCGCCATATTTCGAATCGTTGAAGTGGAAGCCGCCGAGTTTTTTGAACTGGATCAGCCGCGACACGATCATCTCGATGTTGACGTTTGGGGCATGGTGGCCGAGGTCGACGAGACAGAACGCCTTGTCGCCCAGCTCCTGCGCGATCATGTAGTTGGTGCCCCAGTCCTGCACGACGGTGGAATAGAAGGCCGGCTCGTACATCTTGTGCTCGCTGAACAGCTTCCAGTCGGCGGGCAGTCCGGC
>NZ_RZQT01000043.1:0-44923 GCF_003998485.1 Mesorhizobium sp. M7A.F.Ca.CA.001.04.2.1 | reverse complement strand
TGCCAGCAGCTACGCCGCCAGAGCGTCATCCGCAGCCTGCTTGATCAGCCATTCGATGTGATTTGACCACATCTGCAACACCTCGCGCTTCTCCTTGACGTTGCTATAGAGATCGTAGATTTCGCCTATGTCTGTCAGGGACGCCGCCTTGTGATTCAGTATGTGCTCGATGACGTATGGCAATACCTGCCGCCTGCCGAGATTTGTCGCGAGCGTCCTGCGCAGATTCGTGAAGGGTCCAGTTCTCCAAAGCCACCCCGTCAATATTGACCTTGCCGTCTAGAGCCTTCTTGCCCTTCGCGTAGCCTGAAAGTGGCTTCTTTCGTTGCCCCTCGCAGGGAAAACAAACGTGTCATTGGTCTTCGGTACCGACTGGGGGACCGACACCGCCAGTGTGGACAGCGGAATAAGCGTAGGCTCTTCGTTCTTCGGGCGGTCACCCGATAGTTCCCATGTTCCGGCTTCAAGGTTGAGTTCAGACCAACGCATCGCGGCAACTTCCGTACGCCTCTGTCCGGTCAGCATGAGCAGCTTGACGATGGAGCCGAACGAATAGCCGCTATCGCCCGGTTCGGGCTCACAGCCCGTCCATATAGCCGCCAGTTCGGCATCGTTCACCACTCGCTTGCGCTTGACGATCGGGGCCGGATACCGGATTTTCCAATCCCTCGGGGGGAAACCGCGACGAGCCGTTGCGGCGGTTTGCGACACCAGTTGAAAAATGCAGCATATAACAGAAGGCTGTGTTAGCCGCTTGCGGGTGACCCCCGGCGACGATCTTCTCGGTGATGTTAGCAATGTCGGTGTCGGTCACATGGTAGACAGAGCGACTCCCGAGGGCAGGCACAAGATACCGGTTCAGGCTGGCCTCGACCAGTTCCCAGAAATCCCATTCTGCCTTGCCGGTCTTTGCAAAGCCCGCTCCCTTGCATTTGCGCCGATCGGCCGACCCCGTTCGAGGAAGGGCGTGATCTGGTCGGCGGCATGCAGAATCGGGGTGGCGCGGCTGGTCCGGTCGGACGCGGTCTGATCGAGGAAGCCAGCCGTAATGCCGGCGGCTCGTGCGGGAAGGGCGTTCATGAGACGGTCCTGTCGGGCGAGCGGTTTGGGGGCGATCACCATAGTTGATCAGGCTCCCGAGTGGTGCATTCTCGTAAATGTCGCTTGCGGACATATGTTTGCTCCTTGTCCAGAAACAGAAAAGGCCCGATGGGGCAGCCGGGTCCAGGGCGGTGTTTTGAGGGTCGCTACTTGGCGGCCTGGAGGTGATCGCCGTCGCCGTCCTCGGTATCGTCAGCGCTAATCTGCGCCTGATTCGGCAAGGAAGGCTGGCAGTTCCGAGGAGCTATGCTGGAATTTGGGTGACGAGGCTGATCAAGCGGCGCTCTGCGGCTTCGTTTTCGATGACCTCGATTCCGTCCAAGAACCTGGCACCTGCGATGAGTTTCGGCAACTGATTTTGTCCTTTCAATCGTCGCCACCTCCTGGCCGCGGCCATGACCAGCTTGAAGACCATCAGCTGGGCGATTTTCCAGGATAGCGAGCCCTTGGTACGCACCGTGCGGTGGCGAACGGTCGCAAAGACGCTTTCGATGGGATTGGACGTTCGCAGATGATCCCAGTGTTCGGCGGGGAAATCGTAGAACGCCAGCGACGCATTCTGATCTTTCGTCAGGCAGTCGACCGCCTTAGCATACGCCTCGGCTTCCATCTCGATCGCCTGCGCAAGCAATTTGCGCGCGCCGCTGCCAAGTACATCCGTCAGGGTATCACCGATTTCGTCGGGCTGACGAAGGCGAACAATGTGTTGATAGTCTCGTTCATGGCGTATCACTCTCCTTGAGAGGTACTGGCAGGCTTCATCACCCGCCTCGATACGCCGCTCTCCTCAAGCCGTCATCATCCAGTTTCCGCCATGGCTCCCCCTGATTGATCCGCTTCACCTGTGCAACTGCACAGGCTGCCCTAGCGGGGAGATTGGCCTCCAATGGCGAAAACTTGCCGCAGGAGACCCTTCCGATGACCGTGCCTATGGCGCCGCCGCTACGACAACTTGCCGACAAGCAGCGTGCGACCCACTGCCGCGCTACTGCGCCTTCAAGGGACGTCTGGATCGCGACGCAGGAGCCGATGACCGTTACGGAATCAATTCCAGGTCGCGCTGGCCGTCGCTGTGCCCGTTCGACGGTCTGGTGGCAATTTGGGCACATCTTCTGTCGCCGACAGTGGCGATGGCTGACGCTTCAACGAAACGGGGTCTTCGACGTCTGCTGCCTTCGCCGATGCTTTGCGAAGTGGCATAATGTTTCGACGCACGCAGGCGCGGGCAGGGGATGTCAGTCATGAATCTCCTGACTGGCGCGGATCAGGCCGATTGGCGGGATGAAAGATCATACGACTACACCGCTGGCCTGACGCTGCGGGAGTGGGCTTGGGAGTTCTTACGCCGCAATCCAGCGTTCCAGCGCGATCTGACCGCTGCGCGCCAGCATTGCAAGACTTGGTCTCTCCAATCCTTTCTCGATATGGTCGCGTCGGCCGGCGACCTGTCACGCTGGGGTGTTCTGTTTCGCGGAGTCTTGTGGCCGCGCTTCGGTCGTATTCTGGTGTCCGCTCTGGTGCGTCCATGTGCTGCCGGTCATTGCGGAACGGTTGCCTGCCTCGTCGCCGACACCGCCGTTCGAACTCTCGGCATTGCCCTGTCGTGCAATCGTCCTGCTGGCGCCCGACAAGAGCCAGCATGTTCTTCTTCGCAATGCGGACCACGCGCTGCAGCTCGCCGTCTCGGGCGCGAATATCCTCCACCCTGTTTGCCTGCATACGCAAGCCATCTGGCCCGCGGTGCTTTTAAAGCATCGACTGAGGGGACTGGAGTGCCTCAATGCTCTCAGTCTAGGGCAACAGTTGCCCCCCCGCTTGTTTGCGCCGGAAAAGCGCGGCGTTCGTTTGTCCTTCGTTCTTCGTGCGCTCGACGGTTCGCTCGCCGGAGCACCTCATCGCGAGCTCGCCGAAGTTCTCATCGGTCAACGGCGCGTCCATGCCGACTGGGCGGATCCTCGCGATCATCTGCGCGACCGCATCCGTCGGGCCGTCTCGCGTGGCCGCGCGCTCATGAATGGTGGCTACAGAGATTTCCTAATTTGAAAAGCGACAGTCCGCGCTGTGCGTCGGTGGATGAACGTTCGCTCGCAGCTGTACCCGTCACCAACAGTTCGCCCGCCGACAGGACTGCATGGCGCCTTGCAAGTGCGCTCTGGTCTAGCTTGTCGATGCCGAAATGAGATGGGCGAGGGTGCCAAGGCGGTGGTTCATTAGGGCCGGCCTCGACCTGGACGCACATCATTGGTCGGAAAGCGGCGTGCACCGCAATGTCGCCATAGCAGCCAAGATCCTTTGAGGCCGGACCTGCAGTCCTGTTGGACCGGCGGGTGCAACAATATGGAGGGATCTGAGGCCTCACACCGTTCCCTGGTCGACAGCTCGGTCAACATAGCACCCACCGCTTGATTATGGAAATGGTGTGCCTGGAGTGCAGCGAGTAGCGGCTTGCTGCGCACTGTCCTAAGAATAGCAGTCATGACCCGTCTGGGGTTCTGCAACACGACGATTCAACCGCTTGGGCATTGTCGCATATCCCACAATGTAGAATGCGCAACAGGGCAAAAGCTGATCCATCGGCGGTTTTTCAATGCTTTTTTGCTTGGCACGGCACATGCAACGCAATCGGCAAAAGGCGCACGAACTGAGTGGCCCATCGGCCCTAGGAGCGCTGACTTATGCCCTCCCAAGGCATGTCCGGCCCGGCAGCGAGCTCAGTCTCCTGCCGGGCATCCGTGTTTCAGGTCAACGGCGTTTGGAACTTCCAATTAGGTGGCGGCATTGACCGCAGGCCGCCCCCGGTGGGGCGGAGAGACAGTGCAGCAGGTTTCAAATCCCGCCCATGCAAAGATATTTCATTTCCAGATAGTCCTCGAGGCCATGACGGGAACCCTCCCGCCCGATGCCGGATTGTTTGATCCCGCCAAACGGTGCCGCCTCCGAGGACATGCGTCCCGTGTTGATGCCAACCATGCCATATTCCAGAGCCTCTGCCACACGCCAGACCCGCTTCAGGTTTGAGGCATAGAAGTATGCGGCGAGGCCGTAGATCGTGTCATTGGCCTCGCGCACGACCTGATCCGCATCGTTGAAGCGAATGATCGGCGCGAGCGGCCCGAATGTCTCCTCTTGCGCGACTGCCATGACGCTGGAAATCTCGGTGAGGACCGTGGGTTCGAAAAACGTGCCATTCTTGCCGATACGCTGGCCCCCGCATCGTATTGTGCCGCCTTTCGCAATGGCATCTGCGATGTGAGACTCGATCTTGGCCAGAGCATGCTTGTCGATGAGCGGTCCGATGTCCACTCCGGCATCGAATCCGTCGCCAACCGACAAGTGCCGGATTCTTTCCACGAATTTCTTGACGAACTCATCGTGAACGCTCGATTGGACGTAAATGCGGTTCGCGGAAACGCAGGTCTGGCCGGCATTGCGGAACTTCGCCTGGACCGCACCGTCAACAGCACCGTCAATGTCGGCATCATCGAAGATGATGAAAGGTGCATTGCCGCCGAGTTCAAGGCTGACCTTCTTGATCTGGTCAGAGCACTGACGCATCAGCAGCCGTCCGACCTCGGTCGAACCGGTGAAGCTGATCTTTCGAATCTTGGAATTGGTGCAGAGTTCACGGCCCACGCGATCACCTTCGGACGCATAGATCAGGTTGACCACGCCATCGGGAAGGCCGGCCTGATGGGCGAGGGCGAACATTGCGCCAGCCACAAGCGGCGTCTGTTCAGCGGGCTTGAGCACGATTGTGCAGCCCGCAGCCAAGGCCGGCGAGATTTTGCGCGCCACCATGGAGGCCGGGAAATTCCATGGCGTGATCGTGCCAACAACGCCGATGGGCTGCTTGATCACTAGCATTCGGCGGTCTGTCGAGGGTGCCGAGATCGTCTCCCCATAGACGCGATTGGCCTCCTCGGCATACCATTGCAGATACGCCGCCGCATGCGATACCTCTGAAATGGCTTCGGCAAGCGGCTTGCCCATTTCCGCTGCGCCATCTGCTTTACCACATCTCGCACGATGCTCAGTGTTTGGGCAGCGCAGTCCGAGCGTGTCTCTGTCGTAACCAGAAGCGAGTCAAGGGTTAGTTCAGAGCTGACGTGATAGGCAAGGCCGCGTTTTTGACGTACCTCCTCGTAAAGGCGGGAAGTCAAGTATGAGCCGCCAAGGATGTCGTTCAGCAGCACGGCCGCGTAGAAATCCGGCGCGCTAGGCTTCACGCCAGGCCAGGCCAACGTCAGCGAAGTCTGCGGCAGGTCGTAGTTCTCCTCCACCAGTTGACCGAGTTTCGGCGCGACATCGTAGACGGGGACGAGGGTTTGTTGCTCAGGCAAATCACCAAACAGCTGGTCAAGCCTTTCCCTCAACGTGTTCGCGTCAATGTCACCCACCACGGCAATATGGAGCCCGTCGCGAGCGAAAATGGCCTGGTGGAAGGCGCGGAGGTCGGACGGCGTGATGCCGGGGAGGCTCTCTTTTGTGCCTTCTCCCGGCCTTGAACAAGGATGCGCGCCATAGATCGCGCGCAGCCATTTGCGCTGAGCGATGGCGTTAGGGTCTCGCTCGCTGCCGACGATGCGGGAGACAATCTCGGCGCGGACGCGATCGATCGGCCCCTGGTCGAAGCGCGGCGCGTTCAGCGCGAGCCGAAGCAGGCCGAACGCCGCGTCCTGCTTTTTGGAAAGCATGCACATCGATCCGTAGATGTCGTCGCTTTGCGCGTCCAAACTCATTTCGGCGCCGGCATGGTCGAGCTTCACCTGGAAGGCACCGCTGTCGTAATGGCCAGCGCCTTCGATGAACAGGCCGGCCATCAGTTTGGCCATCCCCTCCTTCCCGACCGGGTCCTGCTTGGTGCCGCCCTTGAAGGCAAAGCCGATGTTGACGATTTCCACTGTGTGGTCCTCCACCAGCCAGGCGATGATGCCCTTTTCGGACTTCACCTCCTGGATGTTCATCGCAGCATGGGGCCGAGCGCCGAGCGTCATCTCTTGATTCTCCGTCTTGGGCAAGAGATAGCCCGTGGTCGAACGGTCGAACGCGAGATAGCGGGCGGCAACTGCTTTGATTTGCTCGGGGGTAACCTTGCGGATGCGATTCGGCCGTTCCTCGACATCCTTCACGGTACCGCCGGTGGCCAGCGTCGAGCCGTAGATGCTGGCGAGCCAGTCCAGGTTGTCTTCCGCAAAGATCATATTGAGCAAATAGTGGTCCTTGGCCTTGCCTAGTTCCTCGTTGCTGACACCATCCTCGGCAATGCGGGCAACTTCGGCAGCGGCCGCCGCTTCGAGATCAGCCAGCTTGGCATCGCCGCGCGGTGCGCCATAGATGGCGAACTTGGTGTCGTCGAGCATAGTGCCCTGGAAATAGACGCGGGCGCTGGAAGCGATACCTTGCTGGACAGCGAGCGCCTGGTAGAGCCGGCCGCGGTTACCGCCGCCGAGAATTTCGGCCAGCAGGTCGAGCGCTTCGGCCTCGCCCGGCTTGGCGGTGTGGTAGGACGGCACCACCCACTGCGTCGGAAAACTGGGCACGCTGACGCGGGCGTCTGAGAGCGTGACGGTGCGCCTGGTGTTCTGCTCGGGCTCAACCGGCCGGATGCGCGGCGGCAGGTCAGGTCCGCGCGCCACCTTGCCATAGGTCTTTTCGGCCAGCGCCCGCACCGTGTCCGGTTCGACATCGCCGGCCACGATCAGCACGGAGTTGTTGGGCCAGTAGTACTTTTCATAGAAGACGGTGGCGTCGACGCGGTTCAGCTGCTCGATCTCCTGCATCCAGCCGATGATCGGGATGCGATAGGGGTGGTTCTGCCACAGCGTCGCGTCGATCTCCTCATGGAGAACGTCCTGCGGGTTGGTGTCGGTGCTTGAGCGGCGCTCCTCGATGACCACATCGCGCTCGGTCTTGACGACATCGTCGGTCAGGATGAGGTTTCGCATTCGGTCGGCCTCGAAGCTCATCATCAGCTCGAGCGCCGACGGCGCCACTGTCTGATAGAAGGCGGTGTAGTCGGAGGAGGTGAAGGCGTTGTTGGAGCCGCCGATCTCGAACACTGCGCGGTCGAATTCGCCGCCCGCATGGTTGGTCGTCGCCTTGAACATCAGATGCTCGAAGAAATGGGCGATGCCGGATTTGCCCGGCGGCTCGTCGGCGCTGCCGATCTTGTACCACACCATGTGGGTGACGATCGGCGCCCGGTGGTTGGGAATGACGACCACCTCCATGCCGTTGTCGAGCACGAAATCCCTCGCCTTGCCGTCCTCCCATGCGACGGGGATCGGAGCCGGCCCCGCGCCGACCAACTCGGACGCAACGGACGTCCTGCGAAGCCCATGAGTGCGGGGCTTGCTTGGTAGTTCTGGTAGGGAGAGTGGGGTTATGGGCTGCGTTCCTGGCAAAGTGATCTGTTCCTCATTTTGAAGGATCTATGTCTCCCGAACGCCTATTGGGAGAAAGTGGATCGGCACGCGACGCCGAGCCACATGAGCCGTCAGCGTGTTGCTGGGCCTGACGCGAGCCTCATCTTTGGATGCGTCCGGGAAGCTTTCGGCATGGTGAGGCCATGGGAAGTCTGCTCGTTATCCATTGGGTGTTTGCGGATAC
This sequence comes from Mesorhizobium sp. M7A.F.Ca.CA.001.04.2.1, assembly GCF_003998485.1. Taxonomy (NCBI): domain Bacteria; kingdom Pseudomonadati; phylum Pseudomonadota; class Alphaproteobacteria; order Hyphomicrobiales; family Phyllobacteriaceae; genus Mesorhizobium; species Mesorhizobium sp. M7A.F.Ca.CA.001.04.2.1. The sequence goes on along the minus strand of NZ_RZQT01000043.1, from coordinate 37,213 downwards.
CTGAGCATGCCCCGTGCCAAGTAAGAAAGCCCCGATTCGCAAGGTTTGATCCAACCTTGATACTTGCGATATCCGACATTGTCGGGCATCCGACAGAAAGCGCCTTTCGCCGGCGCGCCGGCTATGACGCTCGCCTCCTCCGGCGTGACGACGATCCTTTGGCGGGCGCCGCGCACACCGATCTGCCCGCCTATCAGCACCGCGACATCGAAGGACAGCGCGATCGTGACTGGATGGGTCTTACGCAAACATGCAGCAGTGCCACCGCGATCAGGACTTCATCCGCCCCACAAAGACCCGAGCGCGAGGGACGACGTGTAAGGCAACATGTCATCCTCGATAATGATGCCGCGCATAAAGAGGTAAGGTCCCTCGTCGTACCGGCGAGCCCCTTCGCTGGGTCTCGCGAGGGTCTGGTTTGCGAACGTCGACCGACAGCATCACGGCATGGGCGGCCCCATCGGTAAGCAAGCATTGACCGTGCCATCAGCGTTGAGGCAGCGCAGAGCCCAATTTCCCGGTGCCAGCCGGTACGTTGGAGCTTCAACTGTGGCCAGCCAAGCGGGCCGAGGCCGTGAAACTCCTGATACCCTGGACCGTCCGGATTGCAACGCACGACGCCTTGGTCTCGCGCCAACGTCCATTGACGCTCAGCGAAGCATCATGCGGACGAGCTGGGAAAGCTTGGCCGGGCCGGCGCCTTCCCAGGCGCATGGGACGCGCGACGACCCATGTGGACCTTGGATTTCACTACGCACTTACGCTGCTTTGGCCTTGTCAGCAGCCTGAGCATAAAGCGTGCTCAGCTTTCAGGGCGAGCCTCTTTCATGTTGATAGCATCTGTCGTCATTCAGGATCGCCCCATTTTCGCATGCCGCTTGCAGCTTTCAGACTGTTGTCAGCCAGGGCCGCCATAAAGGGTCTCGTTTAACGCATTCGGGAGGCTTCATCACTCGACCACATTAATTTCGGGCGGTTCGCCGGCGCTCCGAATGGCACTTAACACCAGATCCTCTCCAAACCCGTGATGATCCAAGAGGAAAACGAAAAATCCCTAAATCATAAAAAAGCACCGATACGGTCGGCTCCAGGCTGATGAAATTGCGGTCTCACTGGCCACGCACGATACTTGCGATGGCGATGGCCATTGCAAAGGCCGGTCAAGCACCCAAGACGCTGACAAGCACGCCTCCGACCAAAGCTCGATCGTTGGCAGCCTTTCTAGCCGTATACTTGGGGCATTTTGGGACGGCGATCCGGACGCCGATTAAAACCTGCCGGTCGTCTAAATGGAATGGTTGGTCCGGGTCCTTACTGGACCCCGCCAACCCGATCGGGCCGGCGCACAGGGGCACCCAGACAATTGGACACGTCGCCTTTGCGCGGCGGCTTGCACTTTCTCGGATGGCCTTTTTTCTCCCCGGGCGAAATCGAGCGAGCGGTGAGGCGGAGCCTTCGATTTTGCCGATCATGTCGTGTCGCTTCGATCGAACTGCTCAGACGATGATAGCGGCATTGATTGCCGCGGCCGAAATGCGTTGTGTGAAGTACGATTTCTACGCCGTATACATACTGCCGTACAGTTCGCCCTGTCAGCAGCCTTGCCAGCAATCCGCCCTGTGTCCAACTGTCGTCGAATTCACCGGTGTCATTGAGGAATTCGTATGATCGCCTCGAAACCATCATTGCGACCGCGGGCGGGCGACGCAAGCTCTAGACTGCCACCGATCCGCTGGATAACCATGTTAGCGATATGTAGACCAAGGCCTGAGCCCGCAGCAGGAGTAGCACCACGACTAAATCGCTTTGTAAGCCCTTCGAGGTCGGGGAGGGGCACCACCGGTCCGGCGTTTGCAATAGCGATGGTTCCATCAGTTTGGACGGAAACTGTTGTCGGAACAGTGGGCAGTCCATGTATCAGCGCATTCTCGATCAGGTTACGAAGGAGGATCCCAAACGCATCGACATCCACTTTGCGCATCAAAGTGGGGCAGCCGTCGACGTTAAGATGCAGGCGTCCGGCATATTGCGGCTTTTTCCTCAGGTCGTCGATTTCCAGCCGAACCGATCGGACAAGATCGATCGCGTGATCCGCCATGCCAACCCCCGATTCGGCTTGAGCGAGCTGAAGCACTTTTTCGACAAGGCGGCCAAGGCTCGACAGCGCTTGCTCGATTCCGCGCGCACGCATTTTGGCCGACCCATTGGGAAGCTCGGCCACTAATCTCTGCATCTGAGCGATTGAACCTGCGATCGGCGTGCGCAGTTCATGCGCACTGTTTGCGGCGAACTCGCGTTCGGCCTCGAGAGCCGCCCGCAGACGATCGAGAAGCCGATTGACGGATGCCGCGATTGGAGCCAACTCTGCCGGGAAATCGCCCAAGTCCATTGGTGACAGATTGCCGCCGTCGCGCGATCCGATCTGCTGTCGCAGTACCTCGATTGGCCGCAGCGAGCGCCGGATCACGATCCACCAAACAGCTAAGCTAAAGGGCAGGAGCACGAGTGTCGGAAGGAAGACAAAAAGTGCGCCCTTCGCGATTGTGGTACGGCGGCCATGAAGCGGTTCGGCCAACTGATGATACACGCCGTCTTGGATCTCCTCTGTGTAGACGCGGTAATCAGCGTTTCCCCAAAAGCCGTTACTCAGGGGAGCATCAGGGAAGGGCTGCTGACCCTCTTCCGGTTCAGAAATAAGCACTATCCCGTACTTATTAATAACCTGCTCACGATAGGTAAAGTACTTTTCGTAAGTGGGAAAGTTGTTATTGTATTGATCAACGTGTTTTCCATTCAAGACCTTGATCAGCTCTGGTTGTCTGTACTTTGCGCTCCCCTGGAGCAAGTCATCCGAACTTTCGTTTACATTATTGCAAAAAATGAACGCAGCCATGGTTGGGGCGGCGATCCAAACCAGGAGCGTTGCCCCGCCTAACCACGATAGCAGCTTTCTCGTCATGCTGTTCGAGTTCGTCATGTGACCACGAGCCTGTATCCGGAGCCACGCACGGTTGCTATTCTATCCCCGCCGATCTTCTTGCGGAGCCGGCTGACATAAACCTCCACTGTGTTGCTCTCGAACTCCGAATTGAATGAATAAAGCGCGTGCTCGATCCTCCCCTTTGAAACGACCGAACCGGGCCGGCGTAGAAGGCAGTCGAGCACCGCCCATTCGCGTCCAGACAGGTGGACCTCCTGCCCGTCGCGGAAGAGGCGTCGCTCGGCTGCCTGTATGGAAAGCGTCCCAACCGAAAATTGCGGCTCCGGAAAATGCCCTTGGCGACGTGCCACTGCACGGATGCGTGCCGAGAGTTCCCCCAGATCGAACGGCTTGACCAAATAGTCGTCGGCGCCAGCGTTGAGCCCCTCGATGCGATGCGAAATCCGATCGCGGGCTGTCAGAATGATGACCGGCGTTGTATCAAGCCCCTTGATCAGCTCCCGCAGATAGTCGATGCCATTGCCGTCCGGCAGGTGAACGTCGAGCAAAATAACGTCGTAGCCGGCCACAGCTGCATGACCGCGCGCTCCGGACAGGCCCTCGGCCCAGTCGACCGCGTGGCCACCAGCCACCAAATGATCGTGCACAGCACTTCTAAGGTCGTCGTCGTCTTCAATGAGCAGTATTCGCATCAGGCTGCCGAGCTCCGGTATGAGGGCAAGGCTCCTGCCTTATTGATCGAAGCTGACAGTAGGCTGAACCGGCGCCAGCGAATATCTGGGGGCTTTCAGGCTGCTGTCAGCTACAATTGCAAGAAAGGGGTCGTTAACAAAGCCAAACGAAGAGCCCCTATGAAACCCCTCCTGATCTCGGCACTTTTGCTCAATGTGACCACCGGCGGCTGTACACTGGTTGGCGGGCAATTCGACGTGGCGGTCAACGAATGGCAGCCGCGCCACGCGTCAATGTCCAGGCTTGAAACTGACAGGTGTCTTAAATACGAGGGCACCGTAGCGGGTGCCTCCAGTTATCGAACAGTGCCTAGCAGGTCAGAAGTGCACTTTGACCATAGGGGTCGTCCGTATTTTCGGCGCTCGCGAACAGAGTCGACGGTCAATCGATGCGCCACTGCCAGAGTCTGGAACGGTCAAGTGTTTGTTATCCCCCGTCCGGGCCATATTCTCTGCCGAGGACCAAGAAGGCCCTATTTTCGGTGCCCACGAACAGAGCCAACGGTCAATCGATGCGCCACTGCCAGGGTCTGGAACGGTCAAGTGTTTGTGATCCCCTGTCCCGGCCGTGTTCTCTGCCGAACTCGCCCTTGTAGTCGGCACACCAAAGATCGTTAGGGCGACAGCCGTTTGAAAGTGGTGTCCCCGTCGCCCTGTTGCGCCTGCGCTTGCGGCGCTCGACCATGCCGGCGGTCGAGCACGGCATGCACGGTCGAGATCGCGGGCCGGTGCACATCCGGATACAGCCGGGCCAGCCGCTCGCGTATCTTCGGCGCACCCCATGTCGGCTTGTCTTGCTTGAGGCGCACAATCAGCTTCTCGATTTGAAACGGAAGCTGATTGGCGTGGCGATAGGGCCGCCGCGATCGGTCCGTCAGCCCCTCCAGGCCGCTGTCGTTGTAGCGCGTGAGGATCTTGTAGCCGGTCTTGCGCGAGATATCGAACTCCCGGCAAAGCACCGCCATCTTCTCGCCGTCCAGCAGCCGGGCGACGAACTTCAGCCGCTCTTCCATGACGTTACACTCCTTCCAAGGCACCTTGCTCTCCTTGCAAAGGGCCGAAAGTGTAACCCATCTATCCGGAATGAACTGTCACCCATCTCTCGGGAAGGGCAGTCATGGCCAAGGCAACTGGAAGCCGAATTTTCTTTTAGAGTATGAATCAGCGCCGTCTGCCGAAAAGCGCGTCCACGATCTTCCCTTTTGAAACGACCGTGCAGGGCTGGGGCAGACGGTAGTCGAGCACCGCCCATCCGCGTCAAGTCAGGTAGACCTCCTGCCCGTCGCGGAAGAGGCGTCGCTCGGCTGCCTGTATGGAAAGCGTCCCAACCGAAAATTGCGGCTCCGGAAAATGCCCATGGCGACGTGCCACTGCATGGATACGCGCTGAGAGTTCCCCCAGATCGAACGGCTTGACCAAATAGTCGTCGGCTCCAGCGTTGAAGCCCTCGATGCGATGCGAAATCCGATCGCAGGCTGTCAGAATGATGACCGGTGCCGATTCAAGTTCCTTGATCAGCTCCCGCAGATAGTCGATCCCATTGCCGTCCGGCAGGTGAACGTCGAGCAAAATAAGGTCGTAGCCGACCACAGCTGCATAATCGCGCGCTTCGGACAGGTTCTTGGCCCAGTCGACCGCGTGGCCACCAGCCACCAAATGATCGTGCATAGCACTTCCAAGGTCCTTATCGTCTTCAGTGAGCAGTATTCGCATCATGCTGCCGAGCTCCGGTATGAGGGCAAGGCTCCCATCTTATTGGTCGAAGCTGACAATAGGCTGAACCGGCGGCAGCGAATTATTTGGGGAGCTTTCAGGCTGCTGTCAGCTACAACTTGCAAGAAAGGGGTCGTTAACAAAGCCAAACGAAGAGCCCCTATGAAACCCGTCCTGACCTCGGCACTTTTGCTCAATGTGACCCCCGGCGGCTGCATCAGCAAATTGATTTGGGAAACAGGCGCGCCGGTTCTAATGACCGACGCAGGCCGAGGTCTGGAACAGCTGGACCAGCGAACGGCGTCTTCGGTTTTTCAGGCAACAGCCACATGGAAGAATATGATTGGCTCGACCATGCGCCGAGCTTTGTCGAACGGATTGGTCGCGGGCGCACTACCACAGATTATGGCAGGTTTACGCCCTGGCCTTGACACCCGGGGTGATCGTCACCGGCGGAGCCGCGGCGTACTGATCGGATATCTAACGTCGCTGAGTCTCTCGTCGGTGCAGTGGATCTCTCGGCTTAGCCATCATGCAAAAAACGACGGTTCCGCGACACCACTTTTCAGGTCCGTGACACAGGCTTTGTGAGCCGATCTGTTGTTCTTACCCCAGGCTAATGGCTGAACAGCTCTGTCGCCGGCTCGATGCGCCAGATGGCGCGATGTTTTGAACCCTTTCACGAGGCGACGGCAGCAGCCGACCGGCTCTCCTATCGCGGCTCCCGCGATCCACACACCCAGCAAGGGAATCTACCATGGTAATGAAGGCACCGGTTGCCGACGCTAGGAATGGGTCGGTAGTAGATCGGCTGGTCGGCATCGACCTCGCTCGGGGCCTGGCTGTCTTCGGGATGTATGCCGCCCATCTCGGTCCCGACCCCGGCGAAGGAGGACTAGTCGGGTTTCTGATGGAACTAACCCATGGGCGGCCGTCGGCCCTGTTTGCCGTATTGGCCGGTTTTTCAATCCTCCTGATTACAGGTCGCAAGGCGCCGAAGTCGGGGATAGCCGGTAGACAGGCCATCGCCAGAGTCGCAATTCGTGCCCTTGTTTTGCTCGCGCTTGGCTCAATCCTGGGCTGCCTCGGTACCCAGGTCGAAGTCATCCTAGAATACTACGGAATTTGCTTCTTGTTGGTATTGCCGCTCCATCGGCTCAGCGCATATCAGCTGGGCTTGATCGCTGCCGCTACGGCATTAGTTCTCCCGCAAGTCCGTTCCTCCCTTCTGTCGGTTGCCCCCAACCTCCTCGACCCGGTCTTCAACCTCATGGTCAACGGCTACTATCCCGCGGTGACCTGGGTTCCTTTCCTCATCGCTGGCATGGCCATCGCGCGCCTTAATCTTAATACGCTAGCAGCGCATTGGCGCCTTGGTCTGGCGGGGGTCGCGCTGGCCGTGTTGGGCCATGGGGGATCCTTGCTCGCGCTGAGTTCCCGCGCTTTGACTGAAACCTCCTTGTGGTGGTCTGACGTTGACGGCGCTTTTGAGCCTTCCAAGTCGTCATTTATAGTCAAGTCGTCATGGATAGCCGCACCTCATAGCGAAACGACGCTTTCGATCGTGGGCAGCACCGGTTGCGCAATGATCATCTTGGCGGCTTGCATGCTCGCTGTGGATGCGCTCCCGCGTCTGCGAAAGCTGGTCTGGCCAATAATCGCAGTCGGCTCGATGTCTTTGACGGCCTATGTGCTGCACATTGCGGGAATAGCCTATCTTATGAAGATAAACATTTTCAAAGACGAGAGCCTGTCCACGCTCTTTGGCTTCGTTGTGGTTATCAGCACTTTTGCGGTGCTTTGGCTGCGCGTCTTCCAGCGAGGACCGATGGAAGTGCTGATGGGTAGGGTCGCAGATCTCGCGCGTCACATCCGCTGAGCACCGCCGCGCCCCGGCCTCCCGATCACATTACGGACAAGGTGGGGCTTTGTCCAAAGCTTGTTCGCGGCAGGGGAGGGTACTTCCTCCCACCCTGCCGCCTTGTTGATGGAAGCTAAAACGGTCGCGCAGGCGCTAGAGTTGCATCGGCATAATCAGCTTAAACTCGCGAAGTTAAACCCGCGGTTGGTCTATCTCGGCCCGCCTCACCTGAAAGGCTAAGGTATCCGTTTCGGTCAAGGGTTTTAGGGGCCATTTTCGCTGCGCCTTGAGGAGAGCGTTTGCTAGGATGAGGAGCTTTCGCAACAAGATGATGACCTTTGCGGGTTTGCCTGCCGCCTTTAGCGCCTGGTATTTTGCCTTGAGGTCGGGGTTGAAGCGCAGGGCGAAGGGCCGGGCATGTAGAGGGCCTGGCGAACATTGGCCCGGCCGCCCAGGCGCGGCCGCTCCATTTTGCGGAGGCCGGCGAGGCTTGCGGCCTTTGGTTCCGAGTTCCGGCATGTCGATGGTGAGTGTGCAGGCGGTGGCATCCGATGCGCCATATGCTGGTCAGGATTTCGCGGCGCTGGACAGCGTCGGGATCGGCTTTCATGAGGGTAAGCATCGTCTGATCGATATCGCTGAGTTCACGTGGATCTGCTTCCAGCCACTCGTTGTTGTGGCGCCTGAGCAAGGCAAGCGGTCAAGGTCTGGCTCTGGTGCTGGCTGCGGTGCGATCCCCGCACGGGCCAGGTGCCGATCGTGTCGACGATCCACCTCGCCGCGACCAGAGAGCTGCTACTCTCTTCCGCTGTTCATTCTGGCCTCTTCGCAATGAATGTCATAAAATCACCTGTCGCAATTAATGGTTTTTGATTTGGCTCCAGCAGCTGGCAGATATCGCCGAGAGTTCCGCAGAGAGCGTCGAAAGTTTTGGCCGCCTTCTTCCGCAGCCGCGCCTTGAGTTTTGAGCAGACCTGTCTTGATCGGGTTGAGATCGGGCGAGCATGGCGGCAGGATCAGGAGCCAGTGCCCTTTGGCCAACCAGTGGGCGGCGCGTACCTTGCCGACAATCTGGGGTTCCGAACCCGACAGTTGGTTTTCAACCCGACAGTGGCCCGCCTCAGAGCAGGCTACCGCCCTTCGGAGCAGGCAGAAGCTAATCGAGGTTCGCGGGTTCCGGTTTGAATGTGCAGGTCGCTGCGCGCCTGATCTTTCGGTCTGGCGGCACATGACAAAAACCCTCATTTTGGCCGACGATACCCGGTCAGGAGCGGGTATCGCAGTCGAGAAGCGACCCGAGCACGTCCACAAGATGTGCCGAGTTTGCAAGGTGTGTCATTGTTTCTGTCAACGTTCGAGCGACAGCGCACGACGAAACGTCTGGCATACGCCTCGTCTGGCACGCGCCTCGCATATGTTGCAGTTGCTGCTGGAGATCAGGCGATCGAGTGGGCCTTGCAATTTTCCGATTTTGATGCGCCTAAAGTCTCGTGTACAAATCAGGCTGGCGTGAATGGCCTGCCTAAGTTGCGACTTATTACAAAGGAATGGATATGGCGACTGGAACGGTGAAGTGGTTCAACAGCACGAAGGGTTTTGGTTTTATTCAGCCTGACAACGGCGGTCAGGATGTCTTTGTCCACATTTCCGCTGTTGAACGAGCGGGCCTGTCGACCCTTAATGAGGGCCAGAAGATCAACTACGAGGTGGAACAGGATCGCCGCACGGGAAAGTCCTCTGCAGGCAGCCTCAGCAAGGCTGGCTAACGGTCCGGGAAAGCCTTGGCAAGGTTCGTCATCGCCGGAACGCATTGACGGCTCGAAACCCGGGCCGGAGCATGCAAGTTAATGCCGCGGCAGGGATTGCTGGAGCCATCATGAATTACTCTGGAAATGAGGCTCTTGGACGGGAAAGGCGGGGCTCATCCCCGCCCTTTGATTCCGCGCAGATTGGGCCAACGGCTGCTGCGCGTCCGAACGACTGTTGATACGGATTTAGGCTGCGACCTTCTTGCGGGTCCGTTTCGCCGGCGCCGTGGCTGGGGCTTCCGGCTCTTTCGGTTTGCGGCCGAGTCCCATGGTCTTGGCCAAGGCGGAGCGCGCAGCGGCGTAATTCGGCGCCACCATGGGATAATCCGACGGCAGACCCCATTTGGCGCGATATTCGTCTGGGGTCAGACCATAGTGCGTCGCCAGATGGCGCTTTAGCGATTTGAATTTCTTGCCGTCTTCAAGGCTAATGATGTAGTCCGGTTCGATCGACTTTTTGATCGGGACAGCAGGTTTTTTTACAGGCACAGGCTCTTCTGCCGGTATGAGTCCAGCCGTGCCGTTTAGAGCCCCGTGCACTTGGGCGATCAGGGCAGGAAGCTCCCCCGCCGGGACGGGGTTGTTGGAGACGTAGGCTGATACAACATCGGCAGTGAGCTCGATGAGGATGTCGGTCTTGTGGGGTTCTTCTGTCATAAACTTCTCCGGGCAGCTTGAAACACAGTTGGGCGAAGTGTCGCTTCATAGTGGCGGTTGCCGCTGAAAGCAAATGGATCGACGGGTGCGCTGCTCCTCCACCATTGAAGTCTCGGCGACGCATCCCGTCATCGTCCATCGCTAAAGGCAGCGTATTGAATTATGGGAGCGGTCGCGCCCGCCCCACCATAGCGATACAGCAAGACAATCAAAAAAGCCGGTCTTTGCTTGGCCCCAAATCTTTTCTCCTTTCGTGAACGCTGAGCTGCCAAGCTGCTACAGTTCACCTCGCGGGGCAACCGTGCACAACACAGGAGTCGCCCGAGCGATACATTCTTCACTTGCCGCTTATCAGCGCTGGTGATTGCACTTTGCAGCCTGCCTCCGGACCCGCAGCGCTCACGCTGTTGGTTTTGCGCCTGCAGGCGTCGGAAGTCGGATCGCCGCAGCTAATTTCCTCAGGCGGACGAATTCAACAAATCGATTGTTTGGATCGAAGGCATCCACACCATCGATGCCTCTAGAATAGGATCCAGCTACAATCACCGTGCTGTAATGGCAGGGACGGCCAGCACAAGCGCGACACGATCCGGCGGGTCCATCGCTGCGTTACGTATTCATGGCTACTGCATCGGGCGCTCGGTCGACCGCCTTAAGCCAGGTCGCCGCATTGCGAGACGGTGACCGGCGAGGGAGAGGGCGCTCTGGCAACGAAGCGAGGCGGGTGGCCTTGCGGGTGGCCGCGTGATGTCATCCGGCTCTCCTGCCGATCTCTGCCGGCCAGATCTGGAGCAACTGTTTTGCATAGATATGGCTCTCTTCAGGGGGCCATCTATGATGGGAGCCGAGCGCGTGTTCGAGCCGGGGAACAGGCTGCGCATGCACTGTGCCCACCTATTGCGATCGTGCTAACCTTGGTTGTTTGGACTTGCCGTTAAAGGCAAGCGACAGATTGAAGTTATGCTGCACCATCTGATTGCCTGGCTCGTTTTCGAGAGCTCGCCGATACAGGGCCTGTGCCGCGTCATGCCGCCCCTCAATGTCCAAAATCACGCCCTTCGCATTCAATGCACGTACGTTTCCTGGGGCTGCAACCAAGACGCTGTCGAGCACCTCAACCGCTTCGTGCGGGCGCTTCTGGCCCACCAAGGCATTTGTAAGTCGTATCGCCGCATCAACATTGTCCGGGTGCTGCTTCACCTCATCCCGCAAAGCCCGCTCTTGAACATCCTGACCAACTTCGCGCAAAATGCGTTCGCGCATAGCCGGATCGATTTGATCGGCGCTGAGCAACTCGGGGGAAGATGTCTCCTGCACGGAAAGAGCCGGCTTTTGCCAGCTGGCGCAACCGCCCAAAGGCAGAATGGCGAGTACGGCAAAAAGAAGTGAGTTCCGGCGCAGAAACATAGGCGATGGAGAAACTGTATTACTATTCATGTTATCTCTCAGTTATCGGGGAGGCGCGTGGCGTTCAGTTAGGAAAGGTGGGACTACTCTAACAATCCGCTGTTCGATCCGTGCGGGAGTGTGACGGATCCTGCGGGGCGAATTGTAAAGTCGGAGGCGAGGTCTTGATAAGACAGCACGGCGAGATCAACCCCGTTTCGCGTCAGAAAGCCGCGGACGAAACGTCGGACATCCATCGACGTCAACAGAATAGGGCGGGTTTGACCCGGTTCTGCGTTCGAAAGGACCTGACGTATCTGTGATAGCATCGCTTCGCTTTGCCGATCCTCCAGTGCGAGATAGGGGCCTGCATCCGAATCTCGAACCGCGCCACGCATCACATCCTCGCTCTCGCGCTCGACGACCAGGGCGGACACGATGCCCTCCGTGTTGGCATGGCGGTGGCAGATCTGTCGCTTCAAACCAGAACGGACATATTCCGTCAGCAGGGCAACGTTCTGCTCACGCTCGCTCCATTCGGCCAATGCCTCCAACACGAGACGGGTGTGGCGGATTGGGATACCTTCCTCCAGGAGGCGGCGCAGAACATCGGCAATCCGAGGAATCGGCGTCGTGCGTAGCACCTCTTTCACAAGCTCAGAATATTCCTGCTCCATTCGGCCCAGGAAATGTCGGGTCTCTTGGATGCCCACCAATCGCGGTGCGTAGCGGGTCAACGCTGCATGGACGCGCAAGGCGAGGAGTTCGCCGGGAGCCCTATGCTCCGTGCCGGCGCCCGTAAGGGCCTTTGCAGGGGTATGTTCAACCGGGAGTGTGTCCGTTTTCGGCTCACGTCTAAGGGGGACACCGCTCGAGTCGACGTGCGCTACATCGGCTCGGAGCGCCATCTGGTTTGGATCTAAGGCGTCCTGTTCGACTGGCACGCCCTCGACATCAATTCGGAATTGCGATTCAGGCAGCTGCTCGTCAACCAAGACAGGGATGCGAGGAACGATAATGCCCAGATCGGCTGTGACCAGGAGCGAAACGCGCCCAATATGTTTTTGCAATTCGGCTTGATCGACCGCCTGCATAAGATCTGGCGCTAGAAAAAATGCGATCGGGAATTCCTTCGCAGGCGCGGCTTGCTTAGGCTCCGCTGCAGTTCCACCTTTCGCATCGGCAGTGCCGGCGCCCAGCACATCAGCCTTGACAATGCTTACCGCAGCGAACACTGCGGCCAGCATCAGAAAGACGGGGAGGGGAAACCCAGGAACGAACCCCATTACAACCAGGACGCCGGCCGCCAGTCGCAAGGCTCGAGTGCTGGCCGTGAGCTGACTGACCATTTCTGTACCGAGGTTGATCCTCGCCGTCCCAGTCACACGGGTGACGATGGTCGCCGCAGTAATGGAGAGCAGAAGGGCCGGAATCTGCGATATCAATGCATCGCCTATCGTCAGCAGAGTGTAGTGATGCAGTACCTCGCCGAAGGACATGCCCTTGGAGAGCAGGCCGATCGAAATTCCACCCAGCATGTTGATGCAGATAACCACCAGCCCGGCGATGGAATCGCCCTTCACAAATTTCATCGCGCCGTCCATCGCGCCATAGAGTTGGCTTTCCTTCTCCAATTCGGCGCGCCGCCGGCGGGATTCGTTGGCATCGATGTGGCCGTTGCGTAGCTCTGCGTCGACCGCCATTTGCTTGCCCGGCAGAGCATCCAGCGTGAAACGCGCCGCCACTTCTGCCACCCGTTCGGCACCCTTCGCGAGGACCATGAATTGCACCATGGTGACGACCAGAAATATGACGAAACCCACCACGATATTGCCTGAAATGACGAAATCGCCAAAAGTATGAATAATGCTGCCGGCCTCCCCCTCGGCCAGGATCAGTCGCGTCGTTGCGACCGTGAGCGCGAGACGGAATACAGTGGAAATCAAAATAACGCCGGGCAAAGAGGAAAAATCAAGTGGAGTACTGACATACAGGGCAACCATCATCAGCAGTATGGCCAACCCCATATTGAATCCTATCAGGGCGTCGACCACCACGACCGGGATAGGCATGACCATCATCGCGACAGCCAGAAGCAGCATCAACGCAACCATTAAATCCGGGCTGGCCGGCGCACGCTTGATGAAGTCACGCAGGACGTTGGCCATCGAGACACCTTTGCAATCGGTTGAGACTTACTCTGCTGTTACGCCATGAAACGTGGCTTTCGAACTCCGAAGGCGCCTCAGCCTTGGCCAGCGCGTGACCCTGCATGAGAGCCACAAGCAGGCGCGAAATGGCTGGGCAGCAAATGTTTCCAACGCAGCCAGCTTGTCAGCACCGAGCGCGACAGGATGTTTGGCTGGCCATAGAGTGCTGCTTGATGGGGCCTGCGAGCTTTCAATATTGGAGAGCAGCAATGCGGCCATTCCTGCTCAGCAGCACACGGCTGTCCTCAATACGTTCGACCACCCATCCATCAGCCAAAATGGCGCCGACAAAATACTTCTCGCTGTCGATGACAATATATGGTTGGACCCCATGCCACACAGCTTCGACCGCGATTGCGGATGGCGCCTTCTCCTCTTTGATGAGCACTCCGTTCACCAGTGTTAGAGTACCCTTGGTGCGACGATCGAACGATTGCTGAAGCTTCTGCCAGCTGATGACCGATTCAGACGTGACGGTGCCTTCGGCGGTCACAACACCCTTTGCCGACCCAATCTTGACGTCGAGAAGACCCGCTCGATCGACTTCCTCCTGCAGCTCTTGGGCCGCTGCCTCCGTAAGTTCATTGTCAGCGCGGTGACTGATCGTTCTGGACGCGACTTCAGCCCGAAGTGAATTGGGGCTCGATCCACTTGCATTGCCAAGATAGGAGATCGTGCCTGAAAGCGCGCCGATCCCGAGTGAGCTGATTATGACCATGGCGAGCACACCGATCGGTAGGCGCGGTATGCCGGTCGAACCAGGCGGCTCTGCATCCTGCACGGACAAAGCAATGGACATCTCGCCTACGAGCAGGACGACAGGAAGGGGCACAACAACGGACTGGCCTGCGGCGATATTCCGGTTGCCCTCGATACTGAGTCCGGGTGCAAGCGCCTCCAGTTCGATCGACTTGCCAAGAAGAGTTACACGAAGGTGATGCGGTGCCAGTCCCTGCTCGACAAAGACCAAATCGGCATCGAAGCCGCTGCCGATTAAACACTTTTGAAGATCCGTCTTGCCGGTCAGACCGCAATAGTGCCCCGAACGCACTTCGAAACGGAGGGAAACGGCGTCATCCACAGAGCATCTCTCAAACAGGATAGAAGCCGCATGGCAATTGCCATGCGGCTCATTTCGGGACTACGTCGCGTCAATAAGGAGACGCGCTAGGGGGCAGTCTAAAACCCGCTTCCGACATTACGAAACGCGTTCGTCGGCGGCCTTCTTGATGGTCTGGAGATTGGTCGTTAGAGTGCGCAACTGGACACTCCTTTTCGTCGCCTCCAAGCTAACATTGGTTAGTTCCTGCACTTGCGCCTGAAAAGCAGTAGCATCAGCTCCGCTTGTATTGCCGGGAGTGCCACTGTTAGTTTTATCGGTATTGCCGGCGCTACTGGTATTGGTATTGCCTGATTTTTTATTATTATCAACTGCAGCCATGATCATTCCTTTTTCTGTTGGAGTTGTGCCGTCAATAACGGCCTGTATGACCTCACGCCGGATTTCCCGCGTCAGGCATCTTCTGTGTCATCCAAAGCTTCATCGGCCTCAGCCATCGCATCGTTCGCGAATTGGAACGCGAACGATCGCAGGATACTTTGGAAGGCTTCACTTTGTGCTGCAGACTGTGAGTTGTCTTGAAGTTGATCATTTGAAACGGTCCGGTTATCCGCCCGATCGTTCCCGCCAGCTGCCTTGCCATCATTCCCACCAGCTGGCTTGCCATCATTGCCATCAGCCGGCTTGCCATCACCAGAATGCTCGGATTTCGAATCCCCATGGCCCTTTCGGATCAAGGAAGTCCCGAGGTTGCCAACTCCACTCCCAATTGCTGCTATCATCAGGTACTCCGGCATTTGCCATTGGCGGCGACGTGTTAAAGGTTAGCCTCGATCAAGCTAAGGGCGGGAGCTTTCGAGAACCTGACGGCTTTTGACAAAAACCGGCCAGCGCAAAAACGTATGCTCTGCAGGATGTTGCTCTCGCATCGAACAGTCGACCACGATCTCGGCTGTTCGGCCAATCCCGCCGTCCACGCATGCCGCGACCGAATGGCAGCCGCAGCAGCTCGTTTGCATCCTCGATGCTGTGGTGTCGAACAGGAGACACGGTCCACGTGCTGCATGACCGCAATGACCGTATTCTTGCTGGCTCCACGGGCGCACGCAACGAGCAGGAACTCGGTCTTTGCATCACCATTCTCTCGCCTGCACATCACGGCCCGGCGCGGTGAGCTCATTGGCTTCGAGAAGGTCGGCGACCGTACGAACATGGGATGGTCTGCCGGCTTTGGGAGGCCGGTGCGGATCCTCTTCTCACCATATCGAAAGCTTGAAGCGGTCGGATTTTCTTGCCCTGTTCGTGAGAACTCCCATCGTCAGCTAATCGTCAGCCAAGCGGTCTATCTAGGCCGGCCGTGCCTGACCTTCGGATCCAAAGGTCCCGTCTCGACACTTTTTGTAACTATAGATCGAAATGGTCCGCGTGATACGCAACGCACACGCTTCTCTGAAGCAAATGTGTGACTTTGTCGGTGGCGAACGAGAGGAGTGACGCATCAATAAAATCGTCAGGCACGTGTCTAGGAAGGGGAGCTAGCCGAGTTGGTCTGATTTCATTCGCTGTTCCTGGAAATCGGCGGACTGAAGCGCTGATAATCTCAGGACATCGATGGCAACGTTGCGAAAGTCCTGTGAGCTCGGGCCAATCTTGGCCTGCTACTGAGAAGCACTTTGGCGGGAACATTACGCCGTCGCGGGTCTGGCTGACCGTGACGTTAACCGAAAGATGCCGCTGGTCTCGTCAGCCGCCAGCACAATAGCAGCACATTCTCGCCTACTACGGAGACGCAATATGAAGGGCATTGGCCGACCACGGAAATCGCAGGCTGAAACTGGAGCCAGCCGCGCGGGGCGGGCGAGCAGTTCCCTTTCGCAATCAAGTCTTGCTGCGGGAGAAGGTGGACAGTCATTCGATTCCGTTGTGGAGCAGATGCGCTCTGGGGACGCCGATAGGAGGCCCTCCTCCCTTCCAGTTGCGCGCGGTCCAGGCGATGCCCGCGAAAGTCTGCCAGGCGCCTCGATTGGCGAAGATCAAATCCTGAACACACCGCGACGTGGAGCCGCTGCGCCACCACGCGGAACCGTAGCGCCACGTGGCGCAGCCGCAAGGCGGCGCGGTTCTCCCTCCATGTCTGAGGGCGAAGCCATGGCGCCGGTCGGTAGCCAACTATCAACCGCGCAGGTGGAAGGCACCAGCTCATCGTCAAATGAAGATATCAGTCCGACACAGCTCAGAATGAACAGTCTTGTTCAACAACTGACTGATTGCGAGGCTGCGGCCAGGAAAACCGACGTCCCCGAGGAGGCGGTGGAGCTGATCAGTCGGGTCGTCGATGCAGCCTCAGCAATTCTGGAGTACCGCGCTAGCCTGCCTGCGGCTGAGGCGCAGACAATTATGCCAGACGACAAGGTGCGTAGATGTTGCCAGATCGTGTGCGACGCCGCGAATGAAGTAGACAAACTTGGCCTGTCGACGATCACGAAATTGGACAAAAAGACCAAGAAAGCGGCAGGTATGGTCGATAAACTCTACTCCTACTCCCAGGCGGACCGGCAGGAGCTGTTGATTTTAAATGTGGAGAACCACCATACGGCGGCAATTAAGTGGTGGGAAAAAAAGGCATGGCGCTCCGAACGGCAGCGATCCGCCTGCGCTGCCACCGCTAGCCTATCCAGTGGAACGCCCGTGATGCGGGAAGCCGAGCGGTGCGCACTGCGGCTGCGTGCCGGCTCGGTACTGAGTGTCAGGATCTGGCTGGTCCGTGAGCGGATCGGTCTTGCGCGGGCCAAGATTGAACTGCGGGCGAGCAGGTTCGAGCCAGATTTGAAGGAACTCCTCGTCGGTCGAAATGGAGTGGTGCAGCTGATGGCAAGCGCCGCTCAAGAAGCTCTTCGCGCCCTCTCTTTGGCGAAGGGCATAATGGATGATGGCAAAACACTCAACGCTCATGATTGCGCGGTTGTAGAAAAAATCATGGAGCGGCTTTCGGATTTTGGATTGGCGTTGCACGAGGTGCATACCAAGCTAAGCCATACCTACCCAGATGCCGGCCTCCCATTGAAACTGTTCGAACGGATCGTGGACGATGCATGGATCACTGCGCACGATGCCATGCACTTGTTGAACCTGCAGTCTCCGCCGTCAGCCATCATGGCGCCACAGGCCCAGGCGGGCGCTGCGATGCCGGCCAGGGCAGGCGCTGCGATACCGGCTGACACTGCTGGTACGGCTGCAGTGTCAGAAGGCACTACAGCGCGAAGGAAAGGGAAGTCAAAGCATAAGTCGGCAGCTCGCGCCGGGACTTCTGCCGCCGGGCAGCCATCAACACCAGTCGCTGCGAACGCCGGCACAGTGCCAGCAGCCAAGGTTCTCGCGCGCTCGGATCAAGTTGCGAGTACACAGGTGAGAGCGCAAGAGGTGGCTGCGAGTTCGTCGGGGGCAGGCTCGACAATCGGGGGCGCCGCGTTGTCAATGGAGGTATTGACGGAGCGGCTCAAACGATTGGACGAACTTTTGCAGTTCGATCTGGCCGGTCAGCAAAGCGTCGTCTCCCAAGTGCGCCAGATGAAGCCTGAGGAGGCCGGTAAGGTCGTGGACGATGTGGCCCAGTACCTGCGAGCCCAGGCCATTGAGATGCAAACCTGTCTCGCCGGGTTGCAGGGGCGTAATGTACGCCTGCTACTCACCTCCACCCAGCTACCCAAAGTGCACGAACGCACAGACCAGCTCAAAGGGTTGCTGAACATGGTGCTGGGACAGGCCAACGCATTGAATGAAGGAAAAGCCGGCATTACGACTGATTGCATGAAGACCTACGCATTTCCGGCGCAAAAATACCTGGAACATTTGTGCAATGCCGACGAATTGATGCCGCCGGAGGCACCGGTCGCGCTGCGTGGCGAGCCAGGAAAGCTGTTTGAGATGAAGCTGCAGCCCAAGATGCTGGTCAATGGTGCGATGCCGAGCCCGATGTGGGTGCACATCCACACGAGTCGCCCCGTCATGGCCAGAAACTTGGAAGGGCTGGCTGATTCCGAATTCACCGCTTGCCACGTTAAATCCAACGAACAGCGCGGCTACAATCGAGAGCGAGAGGAAGCCGATGCTAGGTCCGGTCGCGAGAAGGTCATAATTCATCGCGGCAAACTCACCCCCGCTTTCTGTAAGTCCTTGTTGACCTCAGGGCTTGGCCGCCAACCACGCCATTCGCGTGCCGAGCTCCCGTCGGCGCAGGCTGCATGACAGGGCACTCAGAATGCGGCCGGCCACGCTGTGAGTCAGCGAGCATTTCTCCTGGCCAAACCGCGAATGCCGCTGCGCGAGTTGCGGTCCGGCGATTGGAGTCGATCGGCTACCGTCAGGGCCGATTTGCGATGTCGCGTTACCGGCTGTTGACGTGGCGGCGTATCTTGCCTCCCATCCAACTTATCGCCGAGATCGCGCCGCCAAGATCGAGGCGGAAGGTCTTCCTGCGAGCGCGGAGCAGGCATAGCCGATCCGATCGGGATCGGCGCATCGCAACGACCCAACGGTGTGGTGGAGAAAATTGGATTCGGGAGAGCTCGGTTCCAAGAGGCGGAGTTCCGGCCCGAATACAATCCGCTCGCAAGCACCCACGATGCGCATCCGCAGTTTATTGTCTGGGAGATGGGCTGGATTGCTCGGCGGCGCTGGCGCTAAGGCGGGGCTGTCGCCGGACAATTAGCATTCACTGCCAACAGCCTTGCAACCGTCACCAGTTGCAAGGCTCGGCGGCGGGTCGACAAATCACATGAAATCGTCGTCGGACCCGCTATCGCTGCTGTCGCTATCCTCGGTTTTGTGGAGATAGAGTGGAGGTTTGCCTGCACGCTGCCACTCACCGGCACTGTTCTTCGTCCATTTGTCGGGATGCTGCGTAGGGTCAAGCACCAGGTCGCCATGATCCACTTCAACAAACCCCATCGTCTGCGCGCGCGCTTGTGCTTCCGGATTAGCCGCACGCCAATTCAGCAACGGTCGGTCGCCGTCTATCCGAAGTTGATGCTCCAGCAGAATATCGCCCGCATTTTCGACGAGCGGATGGGCGACTTGAAGATCCACTATGGAAGTGACCTCAGTTCGACCAGGAAATTGTTCCCGCCAACTTTCCGATTCGAACTCGTTCATGCTGAATCCGCCTTCCATTCTCAGCAGTCCGGCACTCCGGTCTCCCAATTGGTAACTGAAATATCGCGCATGCTCCGTATCTCGACGGATGCCATATTGCTGAGCAACGTCCGCGGTGCGCCTGGCTCGTGACGATACGAACTCCGAATACTCTTGAGGATTGTCGGCGATGTGCGTGATTTCATCACCATGAAATTGCCTCACCTGTCTCCTGAAGGAAGTCCTGTTGATCTCCACCACAGGAGGTCGGGAATTGAGGGAGTATGCTTGGGGAGCCGCCGATGATGAGGCGCCGCTACCTTCCGATCCGGATAAGTGCATTCGGGCAAATGTGTCCGCGAACCCTTCGCTTCCTGCATCCGATTGCTCGCCGGCATTATGCGCGCGGTAACTATCGGATGAGCCACCAATTCGACCATACATGACGATTCGTACTCCTATGTTTCGCAACCGAGCTCAAGTTAGCACGGCTGTTCAACATAGGGCGCTTAGTTGACGACTAGCTGACGAGGGCATTCCAACGGCTGCACCAATCAAATCCGCACTGCCGGCCTCAAAACCTCGGACTGCGCCACGCACCGGCCAGCAGAGGCTGCAAGGTCATGCCCGGAGGACTTGCCGTAGTTGCTGGGTGGCAGATCCGAGGGGAGTGATTGCCCCAGGCCCGCGGTTGCGCGGTTGGCCTGACAGAGACACTGGGGCACGGATGGCCAGCCGACATTTGCCACTAGCATGGAGCCAGGTCAGTTTTGAACTGGGCAGTCGTGGACTTCCAATGACTAGGCCAAGCCTGCGGCAAAGAATGCTTTCGCGACAGGCTGGAAATATTGCATAGGAACCGCGTGGCCGAGTTTTGTAGTGCCTATCAGCTGACGCGCTAAGACATGGTCATGGACGATCGTCAGGCGTAGTGCCCGCGCCTCGCTCAACACATGTGAAACGCGCTCACCTTCGGCACGGCAAACTAAGAACGGCACCCCGGTTTCACCGCGAACGTAACGCAGACCGATCAGGACCGCCCTTCCTGTTAAGACCAGCGTGGCGCGATGCACGCCAAGCGCAGGCTCGTCGGCCGCCTCCTCGCGGATGCGACGCTGTTCACCTTTCAACTCTGGCGCTCCTTGCTGATCCTTCGACTCGCGCGTCACTTCGGTATTGGTCATGCGCATTTCGCGCAGATACAACGCGCGCTGGAGCAGAAGATCGATCAGTCCGCCGACCAGCAGTGCGCCGGCGCCAATTCCCATCAGCAATTTTGTCTCCATAAAGATGAGGCCAACACAGCCCATGCCGCAGATCGGCAGAGGGACCATTGTCTTCCACATCCCGAGAAGGACAATGGAAAAGGTTGCGCTGAGAACCAATACCTTGAACATGGTCTTGCAGACTTCGACCATGGAACGAGCAGACCCCAAGCGCTTCAGCCCTTCAAAGGGGTCAATTTTCTTAAAGCTGAGCTTCATCGGCTCCAGAGAGAAGACAAATCCACCATTGGCTAGCAGGCTGGCCAAAATCACCGCGGCGACAAGGGTTCCAAGCAGCGGGCCAACAGCCGCGACTGTGAGTTGGACGAGCACAACCAATGCCTGCGGCACCGCGGTATCGAAAGGTAGGCTCTGCAACTTGGTGGCTAATAGGAGCGCTTCCCGGCATTTGTCCTCGATCACGCTGCCTCTTAGCCAAAGGTAGCCGAGCCCAGCGCAAGTCCCGACCGCGCGGACGAAATCGGAGCTACGTGGCAGCTGTCCTTTTTTGCGCGCTTCACTTAACTTCTTCGGGCTGGCGGCGTGTGTCTTCTCTTCACTTGTGTCGCTCATGGCAGCAATTTGTCGAACCACTCCAGCACGCCGTTGGCACGTGTGACCTCCAGTTTCATGCTCTCCACCAGATAGGCAGCGTAGGTGACCATGAGAACTGGAAAGACAATGTTCTTGATTGCCGGAGACAGTTGGCTCGCCTTAAATTGCGGGGCAAAGCGACGCAGCAGCATCATCGATATATCAATCAGTATCAGGAAGAACACGACAGGCCCCGATACCAATAATGCCGTGCGCATTATGCTGTCGAGAAGCCCCAACAACTCCATTGCTCCTGGCCCACTCAGTGTCGGGTGAAACTGATACACCGGCCAGATCAAGTAGCTGCGGTACAGGACACTGATCAAAGTTTCCAGGCCTCCTGATCCGACGAATATGGCAATCGCAGTGATCCCCAGAAAAACGCCCATCGCGGAAGCCTGACTGTTCGTCGCGGGATCGGCCGAAGCGGTCGGGCTGCTGATGCCGCGTTGGTTGTCGATAAGCTCCCCGGCAGCCTGAAGGCCCCAAAGCGGAATGCCAAGAAAAGTGCCAAGGAGTACACCGACAAAAACTTCCTTGAATCCGAGCAGGGTTAGCTGGATCAGGCGCGTATCAGGATCCAGCGCCGGCAATCCGCCGCTGACGTGTGCCAGGCATGGTAGTGCGAAGCCAACAGCCAAACAGCCCCGGATCAGCCCACTGATCTGCGAGCGTGTGAATACGGGAAAGATCAGCATGATGCCCATCGCGCGGGCTGCCCCAAGACCTGCCGCAACGACGAGTTCGAGAGCCGTCTGGATCAGAATTTGAATATCGGCCGATGGCGCGTCCATGGGGCGGACTAGTAGCTAAGTGTCATTGCGGGAAACTCGGTGAAGATCTGATCGGCTAGCTCTATGAGCGGGGCGCTTAGCACAGGAGCAAACAGCCCAATCACCGCGACAACGACCAGAAGCTTCACGGTGAGCGGCAAGCTTTCATCCTGGATCTGCGTCGCCGCCTGGAGGATGCCGATGACGAGGCCGACAACCACTGATGCAATGAGCGGCGGTAGAATCCAGATCATGAAAACCACCAGTGATTGGCTCATAAGAGTAATGATGCTGGATTCAGTGATGATCAGCCTCCCGGTAACGTATAACTCAGCACAAGCCCATGCATCAATTTTGACCAACCATCAATGGCAACAAACAAGAAGATCTTGAACGGGACAGATATAACAGTTGGTGAGACCATCGACATACCCATTGCCATCAAGATAGTTGTCACTATCAGATCTATAACAATAAAAGGCAGATAAAGTAGAAATCCTATCTCAAATCCGCGCGTCAATTCTGATAGCAAGAAAGATGGTACAAGTATTGCAAAGTCATCAGGCGTGGCTGCAGCGTGCATTTCCTCTGGCCAGACCTTTTCTGTCGAAGATAGGAAAAATCGCCGCTGCTCTTCATTTGTGAATTTCTTGAGATGCTCGCGCAAGGGCTCACTTCCGGCTTTAGCGGCGCTTACCCAGTCGTCGAATGTCTGATAGTGGAGCTTGGGATCCGACATGCGGTCATAGGTCTGCTCAGCAACGGGCGCACTAACGAACATAGTGAGGATCATCGCCGCGGCGTACAGCACCACATTGGGTGGTATGGTCTGGGTCCCGAGCGCATTGCGGACGAGGAAAAGAACAATTGATACCTTTACAAAGGCCGTTGTCGTGGCAACTGCTAAAACCAGCAGACCGAGTCCGGCGGTAACCGCAAGAAGCGCCAGGATTGTCGGCTGAGCTTCACTCATTGCATGCAAACCCGCCACGGAGCCTGATGCCCAGCTCTTCTCCGATGCGGACAATGTCGCCACGCCCGATACGCTGACCATTGGCCACTATGTCGACCGGGCCGTCGATCGGCCATCCAAGTTCAAAAATATGCCCTTCGCCGGCACTTCTTAATTCCCCAAGAGAAATAGGCCAGCGGCCGCATTCAAAGACAAGCACGATCTCGACATCGTCGAGATCCTTAGTAAGCTCCAGTTGCGATCCGGGTTGTGTCATATGCGCACTCTCCAAAGGACACGGTCGCGGGCGGAAAGGCCCCCGCAAGATTAATTCATCGCCGTCAAGATCCGCCTCGGCGCACAACTGGCCGACAGCTAGGGTGATCTGGCCGCGGCCGAACGGCGCAATATCGGGCAACAATGCATCACCGACACATGCGCTTCGAAGAAGCGCCGCAGGAAGGCGAAGCGTGCCGACCTCTCCTGCAACAATGAGCGGGAGCTCTGGAGGCAGCCCGCCCAGCTGCCGCGGCAACTGGGCAAGCAGTTCGCCTAGCGCGCGAAACGCAGGCGGTACTAAGCCGTCAAGTGGCGTGAACAGGAATAGACGGCCCTTGCCCTTGACCGCGCCGAAAATGATGTCGAGTTCAAGATGAGGAGCCAGCATCGTGGCTTCGCATACCCGCACGAGTTGCACGTTCAGACGCGTCGTCTCCTCCAGTCGAGTGACAAGCGGCTCCAGAGCGAGTTCGAGAATTAGCGAAGCAGTTGGCTCGGAAGGGAAGGCCAAGCCGTTCTGCACTGTCGTGATGAACTCCTCTACGAGCGGGCGCGACAGTGACAAGATGACCGTTTCGGCTCCCACTCTCCAGACGCAGTCAAGCATCGGAATGGCAGCAGGTTCCTGCTGCCAGACAAGCCCTGCCGTTCGCACCGATAGCGGCACCTCGTTGATCCGGCTTTGAAACGGCGTGCGCGGCGCTGCTGTATCATTGAGCCACGAGACAACCGTGTGGGACAGTTTCAGAACTGGTTCGAACATGGCGGGTGTGACCGCAGCGCCTATCAAAGACTGCACGGTCGTGTCATTCGGACGACCTCTTGCGACCGTCGGATCCGGTTGCGCGGCATTTAGGCAAGCGACCCCCTCGCATATTTCAGCAGTATCTCATCGTCGGCCTCGATCTCGGCTGCGGCCTCCGAATGAGTCTCGACGGCGCGCCGCACGTCGTCCTCGATTTGTTGCCATTTGTCCCTTGCCGCCGAACATATGACCCATAGCTCCCTCGTCCTGGACGCCGCCATCTCAGCCTCCTCTTGAGCGATTTGGGTATCATCAAGCATCTGCCGTCTGGAATTGATCTCAGCGGCAAGTTGTTCAGTGTGAAGGCGGTGACGGTCGAGCGCTGCGCTAGACAAGTTGTCGAGTGACATCAGATGCTGATAGAGCGCTGCTTCTTTTCTTGAACAATGTTGCTGTATCATTGCAAGCTCCCTAGAGGCATTTTGTACGGCTGAGGCGGCCACATCGCGCTGGGCTTCCTTCTTGGACAGCTCGCCAAGGGCACGACGCTCTTGCATTTCCTTCAGAAGCCGTAACCTCGAAGACTGAATCCAGTTTACGCGGTCAGACGCGACATCCATGCGACCGTCTCCTCGAAATCTGACGCGTCATCTTCGCTCTGGCGCAGAAACTCCCTCAGTTCGTCGATTGACGCGACAGCCCGGTCAGTCAGGGGATCTCCACCTGGCTTGTATTCGCCAACATTGATCAAGAACTCGGTCTCGGCATAGCGCGACAGGAGCTCGCGGAAAATGGATGCTGCCTTGCGATGTGTCCCCGAAACGACTGCATCCATGACGCGGCTGCGACTCTGCAGCACATCAATAGCGGGGAAATGCGATCGCGCCGCAATAGCGCGTGAGAGGATGACATGGCCATCGAGAATACCACGCGATTCCTCGGCGATTGGATCACCCGTGCCATCACCCTCTACAAGCACCGTATAGAAGGCCGTGATTGAGCCCCGCTCACCCATGCCGGCGCGCTCGAGCAGGCCTGGCAGCATGCCAAAAACGGAAGGAGGAAAGCCCCGTCGCGTCGGCGGCTCACCCGCAGCAAGGCCTATTTCGCGCATAGCGCGGCAGAAGCGCGTCAGCGAATCCAGCATGAGAGCAACGCGTAGGCCTTGATCGCGGAAATATTCCGCGAGCGCAGTCGCCATTGGAGCGCATTGCGCACGCTCTACCGCCGAGCGGTCGGATGTTTCAACCACGACGACCGTACGGAGAAGGCCCTCTTCACCAAGATTCCTTTCGATGAATTCACGAACTTCCCGTCCACGTTCGCCTATGAGCGCCACTATGACGACGTCAGCGGCGGCACCCTTTACGATCTGTGACAACAGCGTCGACTTGCCACCACCTGGCTCGCCATAAATCCCGATCCGCTGGCCCTCGCCGCACGTCAGCAGACCATCGAGGACACGGACCCCAAGCGGGAATGGCCGCTCAATCATGCGCCTCGTCATCGGATTGGGGGCTCTGCCATGCAGGGGCCGAGTTTCGACGGTCTTGATTTCGCCTTTGCCGTCCAATGGGCGGCAACGACTGTCGATCACGCGACCGAGCAAATCGCCGCCGACGGGCACCTCACGCATTCGGCCAGTGGCCACGACCTCTGCGCGGCTGGATAGGCCCACCAAGTCCCCGATCGGTGTCAGCAATACACCATCACCCGACAGGCCGATCACCTCGGCCTCGAGCGACAGCCCGGTTCGCGGGTCCTCTAGGAGGCAAAGTTCCCCAATACGAGTGTCTGGCAAGACGGCATGAACCAGTGTGCCGATAGCCCGCGTGATCCGACCGCGCACCGCACGCGTGTCAATTCGCTTGGCCGCAGCCCTCAAAGACGAGATTGCTGGAACGAGAGCTCGAGTGTCGGCGTCAGCGTTATGTTCTGGGACGGGCTTTCTCATAGCTCGCCTTTCTCACAGAGCGTCCCGAAACCAAGGCGCAGCGCGCGCATCTGGGCGTCAAGTCCAAGGTCAACATTGCCGTACTCGCTCCACAGCACGCAGCGTTGCGGCGACAATGTCGGGTCGGGCTCGATCCGCACCCTTGGTCGACCATCCTGGCCGTCGCATCGAGCAAACTCTCGTGCAAGCATGTCGACTTGCATGGGAGAAACATGAAGGCAAACGTCGGCGCCGCTGTATTGACACTCTATGGCGTGACGAACAGCCCTCACCAATAGCTCGCCCGGATCGAAAGCGCCGATAAGATCGCTCAATATTTCCATCACGAGCTGCGGCAATTCCTGCTCCAGAGCCGCCTTTCGTCGCGCGATTTCGGAGATTGTCTCCGCAATCAACCCTGCCATCTCCTCGGTGCCTGCATTCGAGCCCTCCATGTGGCCGCGCGCCCACGCCCGCTGGTAAACCGCGCGTGCCCAGTTTCGAACGCGCTGCCGATGCCGTTCTGCCGCGGCAAGGGCTTGCGCGGCGCTGTGCCAGGTTTCGAGCTCGCTCGCGGGTATCAGTGGTCCGACTGGACGCATCTGCGGCGCTATTGGCCCCTCGGAAAGTTCGACTGTCATTTCACCGGGGTCTCTGTCTCAAAATGAGCTACTACAAGTGAAAGCAATTGGCCGGCGGCGGTCCAATGCTCATGTGCTGGAGTCTCCGCGGCAGTCCCCTCGGGCAATCGAAGAAGCACGCGGTTACGCTCGGTCGCTGAACTGTCCTGGAGCCAAGCTCCAAGACATGCGTGTCCATCGTATTCGATTTGCTGAGCGAGTTTTTCTGGGTCCGAGATCAGTCTTTTGTCAACAGCATGCAGCAGGTGTCGGATTCCGAATGCGTGTGCATCCACGCCGATGCGTTTAACAAGGATGGCAAGCTCAGGCTGAGAGACAAACGCGACCAGCGAACGGGCATGCCAGATACTACCAGCAAGAAGGGCCGCTCGATATGGATCATGCCCGCGTAGAAGGTCCGGCCTGCAGCCGATGTGGTTCAGATCCACGTCATCGTTGCCCAGCAATTCTGCCAGCCTTGGATGCAGTCTGGAACACTTCTGCAACTTCACTAACGTTTCGGCCGATAACGCTGGATCAAGACGCGCCGCAAGACGGGTTGGATGGGCCGAAGCCGCAAGCTCGCTCGCGCCCGGAAAGTGCGGACCATCAGGTCGGGCGGTCTGTATAGGCATTGGCAATGAGATGTCACCCACGTCCAATTGCAGGCATTCTTTTGCGAATGGCCTCGACAGCAGAAGCATCCCGGCGCCCCTCGACCTTGGAAACGCCGGTTGATTGCTTGCGCCGACGCGTAACAACGCCGATCAAGAGATAACAGGCCACGGCGAATACGGCTGCGGCAAAACCTGTTACGGTCGCCAGAAGTGGCGCAGGAAGAGGTAGTGATGCTTGTGGCAAAACAGCAGTCGGATCGGGCCGTTGCTCGTGTGCGGACCGTTCTACCGGCACCAAAACCACTTCCACCTTATCGTAGGACAGGCCTTCGATGCTGTCGGCTACAAGCATCTTTATCTTTGGCAGCAGAGCCGCGACATTTGTTTTTGCGTCGTGCCTGATAAACACCGAGGCCGAGGATGGCGTGGCACCGGCTCGCACAAGGTCGTTATGCGGCAGCACGACGTGAACACGTACAGAAAAAACGCCATCGATATCGCTGATCGTCCGCGACAACTCTTCGCTCAGGGCATACACGTAACGGGCACGCTCTTCGGTCGGCGAGGCAATCAGGCCTGATCCTTGGAATATCTCACCGAGGTTCTTGAAGGATTGGCGCGGCAGCCCCTTGGCGTTCAGAAGGTTGATTGAGAAGGCGAGCAGCTTTTCGTCAACCTGGATCGTGCTGGTTCCATCCTTGGCGACCACCCGGATCGCGGCGACCCCGTTGTCTTCAAGAAGTGCGAGCATTTCATTTGCCTCACGCTCTTGCAATTGCGTGTAGAGGTCGGCTTTGCAAGCAGTGAGGGCGACGAGAACTGGCAGCATGACAAGTCTAACCGACCGCCACCCTGACAGGCCACGCATGATTTCGCCCTCGGCCAAGCCAATCATGCGCGCGGTTCAGCCTTCCTTCAAAAGTTTATTCACGGATGATGTGACGCCGCTGACGCCTTTGGAGATAAGCGCCACCTGGGTGACGCCGTTGTAAACATCCCGAAGACCAGCCATCATCGTTTCGAAGTCTTGCCCTTGTTGGGGAATGCCCGAGATTCCGGTTCCCGCCTCACCTGGAACGGGAAGCTTCTGCGCCGGTCCCGGTAGAGCGCCCTTCGAAAGGGCTATGTCATGGTCGAGCGCGGGGAAGGAAACAGTGTTGTGTGGATATAGGGAGGAAATCGTCTGCAACACGCGATCGCCCATGCCGCTCGTCGGCGCAGCCGCGCGCTGAACATCCATCGCCGCAGCAACTGGCGCCGCACTCGCTGGCCCCGCGGCGGCATCGTTTTTCAGCGAGTCGGCTGCATGCCCTAAGGCGCGCTCAAACTGGGCCTGCTCGACAATCGACGGTGATCCGACCCTGGGGAGGCCAGCCGTTAGAGTGGCAGAGATCGACGTGACAGGCATCATCATGTAAGGACTCGGTTGCTCTCTCTGACCGGGCGAGCCCCGCCCATTCATCACCCGGTGTCGGCGCAACACTCCTAGGGGGGCAAGCTGACAACAAGCTGACTAACGGCGGCGTCATTTCGACAATCTAAAATCTCTTCGGCAATTTAGTCACTTGTGATGATTTCAGCGTTTGGTTTATCAGTGCGACATGCCGAGAACGCTTATCCAACCCGTCACCCTGCATGTTTTGAGACTTCTTTGTGCCGGGTTTTTTCTGTCCACCGGGATTCACCCGGCGCATGCAGTCCCGCTGTCCCTTCCGGCGACACCCTATAGATACACGGTTCTGGATCAGGAGCTCGCTGCAGCGTTGCAGGAATTCGGCAACAACCTGAATATCAGGGTCAACATCAGTCCTGCGGTGAAGGGGCGAATTCGCGGACGTATGCCTGATTTGCCACCGCGCGCGTTCCTCGACCGCTTGACGAACCTTTACGGTCTACAATGGTACTATGACGGCCTTGTGCTCTATGTGTCTGCTGCACAAGAATCGCAAACTCGAATGCTTTTGATGACGTCGATTCGCTTCGATGCGTTCAAGGGGGCTCTCGACAAGCTTGATATCTCCGACGAGCGCTATGTGGTCAAACCCGTGCCAGGCAATGGCCTCGTCTTCGTTTCCGGTCCACCGCGCTTCGTCGCACTCGTGGAGCAGACCTTTAACGGCTTGGTGGCGCAGGCGCAGGCGCAGACTCACATAGCGGCAACGCCAAAGGAATCAGTGCTGATCTTGTTTCGCGGCTCCTCCACTACGGTCGTTCGCGACGGACGACCGGATGCTTCTTATTCTTCTGACATCCCACAACAGGATAGCGTTGGCGGGAAGCCTGAGCTGGGCAAGAAATGAACATTGAGGATTTCCCGCAGCTCTGAAGAACATGACTGCGGCTACCCCTTTGTGAACTCTTCGCAAACTCGTCAGTTTCTCGAAAGCTAATCCGCTCATGATGAGTCCCGGCAGCTCTCGCGGTGACTCCGGCCATTGTGTTGGACCGAACCTTGGAGCCGGCCCGGAACACAGCAATTGAAGGCAGGGCAGGCGCATTCGTGACCTGCCGACGCTTGGAATTGTCGAATTTTGTGAAACGCAAGGGATCTTCTGTCGGGGTCTCTTGTGGGGATTTCAACGTCACGTCTGAGGATGCATAATGTCGGCCAGTAATCTTTCAACTTTCTACCGCTCAAATTCGCTACAGTCCGCAAGGGGTTGGCCGGGCCTGAAAGTTTCCCATTTTGCGACCCAGCATCAGCAAAGTGCATCGTGCTTCGAAGCGATGCTGTCCACTTGTGTGCTGGCAGACAAGCCCGGCTCTTTCGCGCAAGGGGATCTGCCAGCGTCGAATCTTGATTCGACAATGGATAAATTGCGGCAGGACCCTTTGGGCCATCTGGCACCGGATGTCTTGACATTGAATGGCTTGGAGCAACACCCACTGGATCTGCTGCCGCCAAATATGAGGGCGGCTCTCAAGGAGGACCAATCGCAACGCTCCAAGGCGACTGAAGCCCAACATCTGCTCGGCGTCACTCCGAAGATCGAGCCGGCTCCCAGGCCGAGCCCCGGAATCACGTGGAACGGTGGGTCGCTGACCACGGCTGAGTTGCAGATTGTTGCGGTACTCAACCGTCACAAGGACCAATGCCCGCTTACTTGGAAGTCGTTGACCGACAAAGCCAATGATCCCTCTACGCCACCGGATCTGAAAGCGGCGATCCAGGGACTGCAGCAGGATTCGGGACTTTTTTATGCGATTGGCTCGCAGGGCGACGGCCGCTGTGGAGGCAAGATCAACGCCAAGGACTTGGCCGGATTTTCAAACCACCACCCACAAGTTGCTGCATTTCAGGAAGCCCAAGCGCGAAGCTACGAGCAGAACTACATACCATCCGACGGCAGCGGAGGTTTGCAGCCTTCGGTCATGACCTTGAGCGATGCCTTGCGAGAGTTTTACCGGTACTCCGAAAATCTGTCCAAGGACCTGAGTCTGGATGAGTTCAAGAAAATGGTCGGCGGCGAATCGAAAAACGGCAAATTTCCGCCCCAGGTCATTGCGGCGGCGCAATATTTCCTCGATCACCCCGATGCTTGGAACCAGTTGTGCGGTGGCTCGAAAGGGAAGATGCACAAAGAGGATTTCCTGCAAGTCGCCTCATCGTCGATGAGCCTCACGCAAACTGAGCTGAATACGGTCGAGATGATCAAGGACCATCAGGACACGTTCTTTGGAAGCGGTGTTCTGACTCGCGACAAACTGGCGAAAATGAAAGACGACAAGAGCCTTGATCCGAAAGTGCGGGAAGCAGCCTCTCAGCTCCTTTCAGATCCTCTTCTGTTTGGCCTCCTGAACAATTCGATCACGGGCTATAAGACCCATCATAAATTCTTCGACTTTGGCGGCGGGCATACGGTTGATTCCGGCAATATCAGCAAAAAAGACTTTGCCCATTTTTGCACAAACATGTCGTCTGCGAACCGCAACGTTCAGCAGCCAATCACCCACGGCGCCCAAACCGCAGAAGAGCAGAATGCCGTCGCGGACATGAAGATGGGCCTGATGGACCAGCCTGACATTAAGTCAGCCAAAAAGAACGGCGGGGCCGTCATGCACGTCGTCGACTCCGTGCTCAAAATCGAGACGAAAGTGCTCGACTTGGCGGCAACGGCGGTGGGACTGCTCAGCTTCATTCCGGGCCTCGGACAAGTAGCCGATCTTGCCTCGATGGTTCTCGAGGCTGAGTCGCAAGCAGCCAATCTCCTGCGTACGGCCATTAACGGAGGCGATATGAAGCGAGCGCTGGAGGAAGCTGGCCTCAATATGGCCGCGCAGGCGATCGGCCTTATCGCAGGCCCCGAGGTCAAGCTGGCCATTCGAAATGGGCTCGTAAAGCACCTGATGGAAGAGGCCTTGGCGGCAGGCATTGATCTTTCGGTCTCGACGGCGCAGGACTACGCAGAAGGCTATGTGAATAACCTCAAAGCGCGCCTTGCAGGCGGCCCTGAGCAAAGCCTAGGCCTTCCGAGCATGCCATCATTCCAGAGTGTGGCAAGCAATGTGCCCTTCGTCGGCATTGCCTTATCCTAGCCGTCGCCTTGCGCGGAAGCTTTGGCTCGCGCGCTGACATAAGGGTCATTGTGGCACAAGCAGGGGTTCATCCGCATCAACGCAGCGGTGTTCCTGACGCCATCTGGATCGGACTGTGAGGGGGATGTCCGAAGTCTGTGAAGGCTTCGGTATATGACGACTTCAGAGTTACGCTGAGCCCAGCCATCTCGAGCCGGTGCGCCGGGTCGAGGTTTTCACGGGCGCCGGCCGGCAGCGGGAATGGTCTCCGGAAGGCACGGCGCGGATGGTGGCGGAGCGGCGCAGCCGAAGGAACGGCTGTCGCGCGCCCAGGGCGGCCTCCCGAACAGCAGACGATGATCTCCTGCCTTGGGCCTATATCCTTGTGCCCACGCTCAAGGCAGTCGGCTGAAAACAGCGCTGATTTAAAACAGCATTATCCTGCACTGCACCCTCGATCCTTGCGCTCACCGATCGCTCGTCGACACGCACGCGGTCAAGTCGTTATCGGCGCTATGCCGATGGGCTTCGAGAGCAAGGTGGACGCTGAGCGGTGCGTCAGCCTCAGGGCGCGGCTGGCCAGCTTTGGGTCTCACGCTCTATGACGGCAACACCCGGCTGATCCACTTGGCCTGTTCGCGGGCTCCCGGCAGCGGCGCGGAAGCCACGGTCCGCCTTCCTCGGCTTCAGGCCAAAGATACCGCAGCATGCTCCAGAGCTATGTCTGCCGCCTCCGCCCCATCGTCGCTGGTCATGTGGAAAGGACAAGCAGGCTACGCACCCCATAATCCCGTCGGGCAGGATTCGACAGTCGACGGCGAGACATTCGCCAAACCTCACCCTTGATTCTCAGCAACGTTAAAAAAAATTCACATAATGTTCGTGAGTGTAGTCTCCTGTCAGGTGGTACATTAGCCCCAATATCTGGCGTCTTAGTCGTAGAAAGGACTGTGATCCATCTTCCATTAGCATCCATACCAGCGGATTTACAGCAAATGACGAGAGAGGTCTCATGCGGATTGATGGGGATAGAAGGGCTAGCGGCTTGCTGCATCCCGTCCGGGTTGATGCCAACCAATGTTGACACTGGTAAATCGCCTAAGGACGGCAGCGCATCTTGATCGCCTTCGAATCCTGGGCCTTTGCGCGCATGCGGATCTAACCGTCGGCGAGCTGGCCGATATTACCAGTCTGCCTCGCGAGCAGGTTCGACGCCACGTTCGGCGGCTGGGCAGAGCCAACTTTCTTTGCTGCAACGAACAACGTCCGCAGTCTTCGTACCATATGCAAGCAGGAGGCAAGGATGGCGGGCTGGCTCAATTGGTGGTCGATCTCCTGCCCCACGATGATGGCCATCATAAAAGAGACCTACAACGCCTGGAAGCAATACAAGACGCGCGGTTGAAGGGACCGCCTGCTTGATCGTGAAATAGATCAGTCCAAATGGAGCGCGACTACCATGGATAACTCCGCCGGCGGCGCCATCGCGCAGCCCGACACTTACGGGCGGCCTCACTTAGCCGCCGTCGACTCCCGCGTTCACGAACTGCTTCTAAGACAGGAGCGTCAGGAGCGGACAACTCTCAAACTGATCGCCTCCGAGAACTTTGCCTCCTCGGCGGTGTTGGAAGCGACCGGGTCGATTTTCACCAACAAGTATGCCGAGGGATACCCCGGTGCGCGCTACTACGCCGGAAACGAGATCGTCGATGAGCTTGAGACCCTCGCGATCGAGCGCCTGAAAGCGCTATTTGGCAGTGAACACGCCAACGTCCAGCCTTATTCAGGCTCGCCAGCCAACCAGGCTGTCTATCGCGCGCTTTTGAGCCCCCGTGACAAAGTCATGGGCTTGCCTTTACCCGAAGGCGGCCATCTGACTCACGGTTGGTCCGTCAATTTTTCCGGCAGCGATTATCAGCGCGTCCCGTACAGGCTGCACGAAAAGACACAGCAAATTGACTATGACCACTTGCGCGAGACCGCCAAGCGGGAACGCCCGAAGCTAATTTGGGTCGGCGGAACTGCTTATCCGCGTATTTTTGACTACGCGGCAATGGCCGAAATTGCTTCGGAGGTGAACTCGTATCTGGTGGCTGACATCGCCCACATCTGCGGCCTGGTTGTCGCAGGAGTGCATCCGAACCCCGTGTCCCATTGCGATGTGGTCACCAGCACCTCTCACAAGTCGATCCGCGGTCCCCGGGGTGGCTTCATTTTATCAAGGAATGAAGACCGTTATCAGCCCCTCCATCATCCGAAGAGCAAACACAATCTGGCCAAACGTATAGACCGCGCCGTGTTCCCTCTTCTGCAAGGCGGACCGCATATGAATACTATCGCCGCGCTTGCCGTCGCTTTGCAGGAAGCAGCGAACTCGTCCTTTCGTGTCTACGGTCAGCAGATCGTCCACAACGCCAAGGCTCTGGCCCAGGCGCTTCTGGAGCGAGGTTATGAACTCGTCACCGGGGGCACTGACAATCACATGCTGATCCTTGATCTTCGGGACCGGCCGCTGTCAGGCAAAGCCTATGCGGAGCGCTTATCGCGTGCAGGCATCATTGCGAATTTCAATATGGTCCCGGGCGACCGGCGGCATCCGGCGCTGACAAGCGGCATCCGCTTAGGGACACCAGCGGTGACGTCCATGGGCATGCGCGAAACGGAGATGGTGCAGATCGCCGCTTTCATCGACTCGGTCTGCCGCCAGCCCGATGACCAGGAAGTTCATGCGAGCGTACGAAGAGACGTTGCCGACTTCTGCACTGCGTTCGATGTTCCCGGCATCCGCGACCGATAAGCCACCCCAATCCAGAAACTCCTCACTAACTCCAGCACTTGAAGCGAGGGCATTTTTATGACCAGGCAGTTCGTGTTCTCTTCCGAATCCGTCGGCGCGGGACACCCCGACAAGATGGCAGACAACATCTCCGATGCCATTCTCGATGCGGTCCTGCGCACCGATCCGAAGGCGCGCGTCGCCTGTGAAGTGTTGGTGAAGACGGGGATGGTCGTTGTGGCTGGCGAGATCACCAGCCATGCCCACATCGATTACAGCCAAGTCGCCCGCGATACGATACTCGATATTGGCTACGACGATGATGCGATTGGCTTTGATGGTCGACGTTGCGCCGTCGTTCTGGCCCTCACCGAGCAGTCGCCCGACATAAGCCAGGGCGTTGATGAAGGACGAGGGCAGGATCTCGGGCAAGGGGCAGGGGATCAGGGCATCATGTTTGGATTCGCATGCAACGAGACGGATACATTGATGCCCCTGCCGATCCAACTCGCTCACCATTTGACGAAAAGACAGGCCGAGGTCCGGAAAGCGGGACAGCTTGGCTGGCTGCGTCCGGACGTGAAATCTCAAGTGTCGGTACGCTACGAAGGGCTCCGCCCGGTGGCGCTGGATACCATAGTCCTGTCAACGCAGCATGACGAAGCGGTCTCACAAGCCACGGTCCGCGAAGGCGTCATTGAGGAGATCATAAAACCGGTCCTGCCGGCCCACCTGGATACTTCGGGGATCAGATTTCTGGTCAACCCAACAGGGCGGTTCGTGGTCGGTGGGCCTGCCGGCGACTGCGGCCTCACAGGACGGAAGATCATCGTCGATTCCTACGGTGGGACCGGGCGTCACGGCGGCGGTGCCTTTTCGGGCAAGGACCCATCCAAGGTTGACCGCTCGGCGGCCTATGCCGCCCGCTATGTCGCGAAGAACATCGTTGCCAGCGGCCTTGCGGAGGTCTGCGAGGTTCAGCTTGCCTACGCGATCGGCGTGGCTAGTCCGGTTTCTGTCATGGTCAATACCTTCGGAACCGCAAGGATCGAGGAAAAAAGGATCGAGCGCCTTGTTCTCGAGGTTTTCAATCTCCGACCGAAAGGCATCATCAAGATGCTTGATCTCTTACGGCCGATATACCGCAAGACGGCGACATACGGACACTTCGGGCGTGAAGAGCCTGAGTTCACTTGGGAGAAGACGGACAAAGCTGACGATTTGCTGCGTGAAGCCGGACAGGCAGCTGCGTGAGGGCGGCTGGATCAAGCGCATGCGGCAACCCATTTCAACTCGCGAGACCACGCCCGGCCGGCGTGGCAAGAAGCCGGCTCGGGTTTTGGCGGAGATTTTGATGCCGGATTATGACGTGCTTTGCATCGGCAATGCCATTGTCGACATCATCGCCCAGTGCGACGAGGAATTCCTCGAGACCAACGGCATCATCAAGGGCGCGATGAACCTCATCGACACACAACGCGCCGAACTGCTCTACAGCCGCATGGGTCCGGCGATCGAAGCCTCCGGCGGCAGTGCCGGCAACACGGCGGCCGGCGTCGCCAGCTTTGGCGGCCGCGCCGCCTTCTTCGGCAAGGTCTCCAACGATGCGCTGGGCGAAATCTACGCCCACGACATCCATGCGCAGGGCGTCGCCTTCGGCACCACGCCGCTCAAGGGTGAGCCGCCGACGGCGCGCTCGATGATCTTCGTCACGCCCGACGGCGAGCGCTCGATGAACACCTATCTCGGCGCCTGCGTCGAGCTTGGCCCTGAGGATGTCGAAGCCGACAAGGCGTCTGGCGCCAAGGTCACCTATTTCGAAGGCTATCTGTGGGACCCGCCGCGCGCCAAGGAGGCAATCCGCCAGACGGCGAAGCTGGCGCATGCGGCAGGCCGCGAAGTGTCGATGACATTGTCGGATTCGTTCTGCGTCGACCGCTACCGCGACGAGTTCCTCGACCTGATGCGCTCGGGCACGGTCGACATCGTCTTTGCCAACAGCCACGAGATCAAATCGCTCTACCAGACATCGTCATTCGACGAGGCGCTGGCGCAGATCCGCAAGGATTGCCGGATCGCCGCCGTAACCCGCTCTGAAAAAGGCTCGGTCATCGTGCGCGGTGACGAAACCGTGGTCATCAAGGCGACCGCCATCAAGGAACTGGTCGACACGACAGGCGCCGGCGATCTCTATGCCGCCGGCTTCCTGCATGGCTACACGCAAGGCCGCGACCTGCAGACCTGCGGCGACCTTGGCTCACTGGCCGCCGGATTGGTGATCCAGCAGATCGGCCCCCGGCCCCGGCAGAATTTGCGCCGCGAGGCTGAGCAGGCGGGGCTGACCATTCCGGACGTTCAAACGAGTTAGTGGCCTACCTTCCCGTTGTGCAGGCTATCTCGCCAGAAGCGCAATCACGGAATAGGGAAATCCTGATGTCGAACATGATGAAGGCGCTTGTGAAGGCCAAGGCCGAACCGGGCATCTGGATGGAAGAGGTGCCGGTGCTGGAAATCGGCCCCAACGACGTGCTGATCAAGATCAAGAAGACGGCGATCTGCGGCACCGACGTGCACATCTACAATTGGGACCAGTGGGCGCAGAAGACGGTGCCGGTGCCGATGGTGACGGGCCATGAATTCGTCGGCA
>NZ_RZQT01000042.1:0-46993 GCF_003998485.1 Mesorhizobium sp. M7A.F.Ca.CA.001.04.2.1 | reverse complement strand
GATCGATGGCGATGACATTGGCGCCCATGGCGCTGGCAATCATAATCGCCGACAGGCCGACGCCGCCGCAGCCATGCACCGCGACCCATTCGCCCGGCTTCACCCGGCCCTGGTCGACAATGGCTCGAAACGAAGTGACGAAGCGGCAGCCGAGGCTGGCGGCGGTGGCGAATTCCATCTCGTCGGGCAGGCGCACAAGATTGGTGTCGGCATGTTCGATGGCGACATATTCGGCAAACGAGCCCCAGCCGGTGAAGCCAGGCTGTGTCTGGTGCTCGCAGACCTGGTGATTGCCCGAATTACACTCGAAGCAGCGGCCGCAGCCGACGGCGAAGGGCACTGTGACGCGCTCGCCGGCCTTCCAGCGCGTGACCTGCTTGCCCGCGGCGACGACGATGCCGGCAAGTTCGTGGCCCGGCACGTGCGGCAGCGTGATGCC
Source organism: Mesorhizobium sp. M7A.F.Ca.CA.001.04.2.1 (assembly GCF_003998485.1). Classification (NCBI taxonomy): domain Bacteria; kingdom Pseudomonadati; phylum Pseudomonadota; class Alphaproteobacteria; order Hyphomicrobiales; family Phyllobacteriaceae; genus Mesorhizobium; species Mesorhizobium sp. M7A.F.Ca.CA.001.04.2.1. The sequence continues at coordinate 46,554 of NZ_RZQT01000042.1, read as the reverse complement.
TTCGTCATGACCCATCCAGCCATGCCAGTCGCTGCGGCACAGACCGGTCGCCTCGACCTTGATGACGACGCCATCGGCTGCCGGCTTCGGATCAGGAACGGTCTGGATCCTCGGCGCTTCGCCGAATTTCTCGAAGACGACGGCTTTCATCGGCAACACCACCTTTCACACGGCCTGCGGGAAACGATAGCCGATTCCCTATCCGGTCAAGCGAAAATCGATTCCGCCAGCCATACTGTTCCGGTGCCGACGCTACGCAGATGACGCCTTATTCCGCGTCGATCTGGTTCTGGGGCGCCGCTTTCTGGAAGGCCGGCAGCGCCATGCAGGCGGCGTTGATGCGCGCGATCGTCGGGTAGGGCGTCAGATCGACGCCAAAGCGGGCATTGCTGGCAATCTGTGCGGCGAGGCAGATGTCAGCCAGACCCGGCGCGTCGCCATGGCAGAATGTTCCGGTCTCCGCCGACAAGGCCAGGATCTTTTCAAGCGGCTGAAAGCCCTCGTTCACCCAGTGGCGGAACCAGTTGACGACGTCCTCGTCGCCGGCGCCGAACAGCGTGCGCAGCGAGGTCAGCACGCGCAGATTGTTCACCGGGTGGATGTCGCAGGCGATCATCTGCGCCAGCATTCTGACCCGTGCCCGACCGGCCGCATCCCCTGGCAATAGCGGTGGTTCCGGGCTGGTCTCGTCGAGGAATTCGATGATCGCCAGCGATTGCGTCAGCAGCGTGCCGTCGCCGAGCACCAGCGCCGGCACCAGCCCTTGCGGATTGACCGCGAGATAGGCTGGTTCGAGGTGCTCGCCATGGCGCAGATGATGCGGGATATAGTCGTAGCTCAGCCCCTTCATCTCCAGCGCGATCCGCACCCGGTAGGAGGTGGAGGAGCGATAGTAGTTGTGCAGGACGAGTTTGCTCATGCGCTCACTTCGGCTGGCCGATGGTTATTTCGATGGTGCCGATGCCGTCGACGCCGCCGGTCATCGTGTCGCCGGGGCCAACCGCGCCGACGCCTGCTGGCGTACCGGTGAAGATCAGGTCGCCGGGCTCGAGCTCCATCGCCTCGCTGCAGATCGACACGATATCCGGTATCGGCCAGATCAGTTCGGCGAGGTCGGCATCCTGCCTGACCTTGCCGTTGACGGCGAGCCAGATGCGGCCCTTCTGTGGGTGGCCGGATTCGTGCGCTTGCACCAACGGGCTGCAAGGGGCGGAGCGGTCGAAGGCCTTCGACCAGTCCCAGGGCCGGGCGGCCTTCTTGGCCTCGTCCTGCAGGTCGCGGCGGGTGAGGTCGATGCCGACGCCGTAGCCCCAGACATGGTCCAGCGCCTTGTCGCGGGGAATGCGGAAGCCGGCTTTGCCGATCGCGGCCACCAGTTCGATCTCGTGGTGCAGATTGGCCGTCAGCGGCGGGTAGGGGATAGCGGTGCCGGAATCGACCACCGCGTCGGCCGGCTTGGTGAAGAAGAAGGGCGGATCACGCTCGTCATTGCCGAATTCGCGGGCATGCGCCGCGTAGTTGCGGCCGACGCAGTAGATACGGCGCACCGCAAAACGATCGGACGAGCCGGCAACGGCCACCGATGCGGTTGCGGGCAGGGGAAGGACGAATTCTGTCATCAAGGGTCTCTGCTTGGTTGCCGGAACATTCGACCGATTTGGGGGCCTGGACAAGGCGATTTGGTCGAGAAAGTGCCGGCGGCACTTTCCGCCGGAGATGGCGATATACTATTTGGCAATAATCTGGCCATGGTGGAGAGGTTATTCTAATCGCTCACGAACTGAAATGAACCCCATGACCGCAACCCACGATCGCGCCCGGTTTCTGATCATCGACGACCATCCGCTGTTTCGTGAGGCGCTGCACAGCGCCGTGCAGATGGCCTATCCGGAAGTCGACACGGTGGAGGCGCGCTCGATCACCGAGGCGCTCGATCTTCTGGCCGATGCCAAGCCGTTCGACCTCGCGCTTCTCGACCTCTCGATGCCCGACGTGCACGGTTTTGACGGCCTGCTGCAACTCCGGACCCGCTATCCGCGCCTGCCCGTGGTGATCGTCTCTGGTTACGAGGAGCCGAAGATCATTTCCGAAGCGCTGTCCTATGGCGCTGCCGGCTTCATCCCGAAATCGGCGCGCAAGAGCGACCTCGCCGCAGCCATCCGCTCGGTGATGGAAGGCGCGATCTATGTGCCGGAGACCTATGAAGGCCGGCCGCCGGACGCCGACAGCGCCGACCGCGCCGACATGGTGCAGCGCCTGTCGACGCTAACGCCGCAGCAACTGCGCGTGCTGCAGATGCTGCGCCAGGGCCTGCTCAACAAGCAGATCGCCTATGAGCTGCAGGTGGGAGAGACCACGGTGAAGGCGCATGTCTCGGAGATCCTGCGCAAACTCAATGTCTACAGCCGCACGCAAGCGGTGATCGAGGTGTCGAAGCTGGACAATGCGGAGTTGTTTCGCGATCAGGCTGGGTTTTGAGCTTTACCCTGCCGTTCAAGGGGAGGGTATGAAGCTAAGCCAGCAAATGCGCCAGCAGCGCCCTTAGTTGGGCCGGCTTCAGTGGCTTGCGCATCAGTTCGATGCCGCCGGAGCGGGCGGCTTTGGCGACCGCTTCCGAACTGTCGGCGGTGACGATCAGCGCCGGCACGGCGCGGCCGAGATAGTCGCGGACTTCGGCGATGGTCGTGGTGCCGAGATCGCCGCCGTCGAGATGCTGGTCGGCAATGACGATGTCGGGCACCCAGTCGGTGTCGCCAAGCATGTCGAGCGCATCGTCGGTCGAGGTCGCGGCCCGCACCAGGCATTGCCAGCGTTCGAGGAGGAAGGTCATGGCCTGCAGCACTTCGATATCGTTCTCGACCAGCAGCACCTTGGTGCCGAACAGGCCATAGCCGCGCGGCCGTTCCATGTCGGCAACGCTGGCGATGGCATCGGCTGGCGCACCGATGCCGACGGGTACATCGATGTGGAAGATCGTGCCGCGTCCGACCTTCGACGAGAATGTCACGGGATGACCGAGCGCGCTGGCCATGCGGCGCACGATGGCGAGCCCGAGCCCGAGACCGCCACCGTCCAGTTCGGCATTGGCCGGCGAGGTGCCGCGGTGGAACTCCTCGAACACCGCCTCGCGCTGGTCGTCGGGAATGCCGCAGCCCGTGTCGGCGACGTCGATGCGGATGGTGTCGCCGCGATGCCTGGTGCCGACAAGCACGCCGCCCGAGCGTGTATAGCCCAGCGCGTTGGAGAGAATGTTCTGCAGGATACGGCGCAGCAGCGTGCGGTCGGAGCGGACCACGGCATGGACCGGCCGGAATTTCAGCGACAGGCCTTTCATCTCCGCCACTGGCAGGAAATCCGAGCGGAGCGACGAGAACAGCGCCTCCAGGCTGACGTCGCTGATGTCGGGCTGCACCACGCCGGCATCGAGCTTGGAGATGTCGAGCAGGGTTCGCAGCAGGTCCTCCATCGTCTCCAGCGAGCGCTCGACCTGCCGCACCAGTTTCTTGCCCTCGTCGCTGGTCTGAACTTCGGCGAGCGCCGAAACCGAAAGGTGGGCGGCATTCAGCGGCTGCAGCACATCGTGACTGGCAGCGGCGAGGAAACGGGTTTTTGACAGGTTCGCCAGTTCGGCGTTTTCCTTGGCGGCACTGAGGTCAATGTTCGACTGCTCCAGCCGCCGCAAGGTCGAGTGAAGTTCCTCGGTACGTGTACGCACCCGGTTTTCCAGCGAGATCGTGGTCTGGAACAGCGAAAAGGCGTTGCCTTGCTGGTCCATCGAGCGCTCGACGCGGCTGACCAGTGCCGCGTTGATCTTCTTCAGCTTTTCAAGATCGTTTATGTCCCTCAGCGGCATCTTGTTGCGCCGTCCTATTCCGCCGCCTGGCGCTCGCCGAAGGCGATGCCGGTGAAAGTCTGGTTCAGATGCATCGACCGGTACTGTTCGCCATAGGTGCCGAAGCCGATGACATTGTTGACCCGGTAGAGTTCCGAGATCTCGCGAAACACCTGCCGATTGCGTGCGTCCAGCCGGCGCAGCACGCAGTCGAAGCCGAGGATCATGTCGATACCGCCAAGCCTCTCCTCGACGTCGCGCAGGGCGGCGCGCGTCGATTCGACCATGTCCTTGGGCTGAGCGATCGACAGCACGACGCCATCGTCTATGGCGCAGAAGAACGACAGCGAGCCGTCGGCATGCATCTTCTGGATCGACCGGCAATAATATTGTCCGCCCACCTTCACCACCACGGGATGCGAGGCGAAGCTCAGTGGCGTCAGCATCTGCGCGACGATACCGACGGACGCGGCATATTCCTGCGCCGCATTGGTGGCGTTGAACTCGCGCACGATGCGGTGATCTGGATCGGAAGCCGTCACCACCAGTTTCTCATCGGTGGGAACGAAATTGTCGGTCTTGAAGACATGGAAGGGAATTTCGGTCGATATCAGCACGATGATGGCGCTGTCGGAGGTGACCTTGCCGTTCGAGATCAGGCGCGTCGTCTCGAATTTCAGATCGTCGCCGGCGGAGCCGCCAAGCAGCGGAATGTCATCGAGACCCCAGTGGATGGCTGAACTCACCGCTTCTTCGGCATAGGAGAGCCCGTCGATGAAGCAGAGCGCGAAAGTGCCTTTGGTCCGATCGCAACCGAGGCGTGCGCGCAGCGATCGCCGCAGGGTCTCGACCTCGCCGGTGATCCTGTCCATACCCGACGAGGACAGATTTTCGACCATCACGCTGACGGCGGTAAACGCGGGGGACGGAAGCAGCATGGCCAGCACATGACCATCCTCGAGACCTTGCGGCGTGATCTCGCCGGCAGTCGAGCAGCCGGCGTGGTGGAGCGCCGGCGCGTGGGTCATGAGCGCCTGGGAAAGGGCGCTGGCTTCGACCAGGCTCTGGGAAAAGAACAGCAGGGCAAAGCCCGCGTCGATGGCGGCTGCTTCCAGTGCGATCGCCTTGGCGAACGCCTCCATGTCGGGCTCGTCCGTGGTGAGCGCCGACAGGCCGCATGCATAGCGCGTCTGTGAATTGGCCAGCGATGTTCTCCGCATTTCCTCCGACGCTTTTTGTGCGCGGCTGTTTTAAATGCTTCTGGCGCGCGGGCGTCGACCGACATTGTTGCCTTCAATCGGCGGTTTGGCAATGGGGCCACCGGCACCGCATGTTTGGGCGCGGCCATGACCGAAAGTACAATGTGCCGCGTTTGCGACGTGCTGTTTTTTGTCCGATGTGCGGTGTACCAATAACGCATGGCCGATGCGCCAACGCCGCGTTGGCAACGTGATGACCAAGGTTGATACCCAGGGAGGGACCATGTCGGACGTTTCGTTGATGGTGAACGGAAAGCGGGTCAGCGGTGCTGCCGAGGACCGAACACTTCTGGTTCACTTCCTGCGGGAAAATCTCGGCCTTACCGGCACGCATGTCGGTTGCGACACCTCGCAATGCGGTGCCTGCGTCGTCCACGTCGACGGCAAGGCGGTCAAATCCTGTACGATGCTCGCGGTGCAGGCCTCCGGCTCGACCGTGTTGACGATCGAGGGCCTGGCCAATGGCGCCGACCTGCATCCGGTGCAGGCCGCCTTCAAGGAACATCACGGGCTGCAGTGCGGCTTCTGCACGCCGGGCATGATCATGACGGCGACCGACATGATCGGTCGCCACCCCGAAGGGCTCGACGAGGCGACGGTGCGTGCCGAGCTCGACGGCAACATCTGCCGCTGCACCGGCTACCACAACATCGTCAAGGCGATCCTCGCCGCATCGACGACGATGAAGGGGTCGAAGGGTAAGGCGAAACAAGCGGCTTGAACGAGGCAGTAGGGCAATAAGGCAGTAGGGCAGTAGGGAATCGGAGCCAATTTTTCCCTACTGCCGTACTGCCCTACTCACCTACTCCCCTACAATCTCGGGAGGAATTTCTGATGGGCATTGAAGGTGTTGGCGCTCGGGTCGCGCGCAAGGAAGACAAACGATTCATCACGGGCGCCGGCCGCTATGTCGACGACATGGTGGTTCCCGGCATGAAGCACGCCGCCTTCGTGCGCAGTCCGCACGCGCATGCGCAGATCAAGAAGATCGATGTGAAGAAGGCCCAAGGCATGCCCGGCGTCATCGGCGTGCTGACCGGCAAGGAACTCAAGGCCGATGGCATCGGCAATCTCATCTGCGGCTGGATGATCCACTCCAAGGACGGCTCGCCGATGAAGATGGGGGCATGGTCGCCACTCGCCTTCGACCGGGTCCGTTATGTCGGTGACGCCGTCGTCATTGTCGTCGCCGAGACCAAGGGGCAAGCGCGTGACGCCGCCGAGGCGGTCGAGATCACCTACAAGGAGTTGAAGGCCGTCGTCGACGCCTCCAAGGCGATGGACAAGGGTGCGCCGCAGATCCACCCCGAAGCGGACAACAATCTGATCTTCGACTGGGACATCGGCAATGCCGACGACACGGAAGCGGCCTTCGGGAAGGCAGCCCATGTGGTCAAGATGGACATCATCAACAACCGGCTGGTGCCTAACGCCATGGAGCCGCGCGCCGCACTTGGCCATTACGACAAGGCCGAGGATCACTACACCTGCTGGACGACCTCGCAGAACCCGCATGTGGCGCGGCTGGTGATGAGCGCCTTCTACAATGTCGCGCCGGAAAACAAGCTGCGCGTGATTGCGCCCGATGTCGGCGGCGGTTTCGGCTCGAAGATCTACATCTATCCCGAAGAGATCGTCTGCCTGTGGGCGTCGAAGAAGACCGGGGTGCCGGTCAAATGGGTGGCTGACCGGACCGAGAGTTTTCTGACCGACGCGCATGGCCGCGACCATCACACCCATGCTGAAATGGCCTTCGACAAGGACCACAGGATCCTCGGCCTGAAGGTCGAAACCCAGGCCAATCTCGGCGCCTATATGTCGCTGTTTTCGTCGGCGACGCCTACCTACCTCTATGCGACGCTGCTGTCGGGCCAGTACAATATCCCGGCCATCCACGCCAATGTGAAGGCGATCTATACCAACACCGCGCCCGTCGATGCGTATCGCGGGGCAGGGCGGCCGGAAGCGACCTTCGTCATGGAGCGCATGATGGAGACGGCGGCCCGCCAGTTCGGCGTCTCGCCGGCCGAGCTGCGGCGCAAGAACTTCGTCACAGCGTTTCCGCATCAGACGCCGGTCATCATGTGCTATGATGCCGGCGACTATGCCGCTTCGCTCGATGCGGCAATGAAGGCGTCGGATTATGCCGGCTTTGCCAAGCGCAAGGCCGCCGCCGCCAAGAAGGGGCTGCTGCGCGGCATTGGCATGAGTTGCTACATCGAAGCCTGCGGCATCGCGCCGTCTGCTGCCGTCGGCTCGCTCGGCGCCGGTGTCGGCCTTTGGGAATCGGCGGAAGTGCGCGTCAACGCGGTCGGCACGATCGAGGTGCTGACTGGCTCGCACAGCCACGGCCAGGGCCATGAGACGACCTTCGCGCAACTGGTCAACGAGCGCTTCGGCGTACCGCTCGATTCGATCTCGATCGTGCATGGCGATACCGACAAGGTGCAGATGGGCATGGGCACCTATGGCTCGCGCTCGGGTGCAGTCGGCATGTCGGCCATCGTCAAGGCGCTCGACAAGGTCGAGGCCAAGGCCAAGAAGATCGCGGCACACCTGCTCGAGGCCGACGAAGGCGATATCGTCATCGAGAATGGCGCGCTGAAGGTCGCCGGCACCGACAAGAACGTGCCGTGGTTCCAGATGGCGCTGGCCGCCTACACTGCCCACAATCTGCCGGGCGGCATGGAGCCCGGGCTGAAGGAGACGGCGTTCTACGATCCGTCGAATTTCACCTTCCCGGCGGGCTGCTATATCTGCGAGGTCGAGGTCGACCCGGAAACCGGCGTCACCGAGATCGTCCAGTTCGTCGCTGCCGACGATTTCGGCAACATCATCAACCCGATGATCGTCGAGGGTCAGGTGCATGGGGGGCTGGCGCAAGGCATCGGCCAGGCGCTGCTCGAAGGCGCCCATTATGACAATAGCGGCCAGCTTTTGACCGCGAGCTACATGGACTACACCATGCCGCGCGCCGGCGATCTGCCGTCGTTCAAGGTCTCGACCTCGAACACGCCATGCCCGGGCAATCCGTTGGGGATCAAGGGCTGCGGCGAGGCCGGCGCCATCGGCTCGCCGCCGGCGGTGATCAACGCCCTCACCGACGCCATCGGCAGCAACGATCTTGCCATGCCGGCTTCGCCGTCCACCGTCTGGGCCGCGATCCGCGCGACGAAACACTGAAAGCGAATAGCGAATAGGGAGTAGCGAATAGGGAAGAGAAGGCGGTGCGACTGGATAGATCCTATTCGCTATTCGCTACTCCCTATTCGCCCATTCACCCAAGGGAGAATTCCATGTACGCAGTCAACTATCACCGCGCCGCCTCGGTCGCCGATGCTGCCAAGCTGGTCAAGACAGGCGACGCCAAGCTGCTTTCGGGCGGTATGACGCTGATCCCGGCGATGAAGACGCGGCTTGCCGCGCCGTCCGACCTTGTCGACCTGTCGCGGATCGCGGAGCTGCAGGGCGTCAAGGTGTCGGGCAAGACCGTCACCATCGGCGCCGCCACCACGCATCACGCCGTTGCCAATGACGAGAAGCTGAAGAAGGCCTGTCCGGCGATTGCCCATCTGGCGTCACTGATCGGCGATCCGGCGGTGCGCCACAAGGGGACGATCGGCGGCTCGATCGCCAACAACGACCCGGCGGCCGATTATCCGGCGGCGCTGCTGGCGCTGGGCGCCACCATTATCACCAACAAGCGCGAGATCGATGCCGACAAATTCTTCAAGGGTCTGTTCGAGACCTCGTTGAAGGAAGGCGAGATCGTCACCGCGGTCACCTTCACCGCGCCGGCCAAGGCGGCCTATGAAAAGTTCCGCAATCCGGCATCGCGCTACGCCATCGTCGGCGTGTTCGTTGCCAAGGGCAAGGATGGCGTCAGCGTCGCCGTCACTGGAGCCGGCGATGACGGCGTCTTCCGCTCGAAGGAGATCGAGGCAGCATTGGCCAAGAATTTCGCGGCCTCGGCACTGGAAGGTGTGAAAGTGCCGGCGAAGAATCTGATGACCGACATCCATGCCTCGGCCGATTATCGCGCCAATCTGATCGCGGTGATGGCCAAGCGCGCGGTTGCGGCAGCCAACGCCTGAGAAACTGTTTGGAAACTCTACTCCGGCGGCCATCTGATGGCGTTTTCTGTGCTTCCGGTGCTCACGTACCAAAAGTACGCTCCGCTCCGGTTCTCGAAACCACCACCATATGACTCGCCAGGGCGAGTTTCGATCAGTCGCAGACAAGGAAAGGGGGCCTCCGTGGCCCCTTTTTTGTCGTGCGGCGGCCTGCATCCGTTCAGTTGCTGCTGGCATGGCCGCCGCACTGCTTGAAGCAATTCCGGCCGATACATCGCCCGGACCTGATCCGGCAGCAATCTCGCACTTGCACAAATTCATATTGCACTGCAATATGGACTGGGCGGGAATGCGAGCTGGGTTCGAAATGTACCGTCGTACCCTTCGCATACCTATTGCGAGAGGATCGGCATGACCGACATTTCCGCGACGCATGTCGTTCCGTCCCGATCCGCCGCCGACAGATCAACCAGAACAAGACTGGCCTATCTCGACGGCTGGCGCGGGCTTTCGATCGCGCTGGTTCTGATCGGCCATTTCTTTCCGGTTCCGGGAATCAATCTTGGCGTGCTGGGCGTCGAATTCTTCTTCGTGCTCAGCGGCCGGTTGATGGGCGAGATCCTGTTCATCGAACGCTACCCGCTGAAAAAATTCTTCAAACGCCGCTTCTCCCGCATCTATCCGGCTCTTCTGGTCTTCGTAGTCGTCGCGATGATCGCGCTCTCCGGCACGTTCCTCGCCTTCAAATGGAAGGCCGCGCTGACGGCGCTGACATTCACCTACAATTATGCCGGCATTCTCGTGGCTCGGGCAGGGGCGCTCGACCATATCTGGTCGCTCTGCATCGAGGAGCACGCCTACATCATCCTGGCGCTGATCAGCGTCATCGTCTCAAGTCGCTCTCGCGTGGTCGTGCTGCTCCTGGCGCTGGCCTTGCTGGCCATGGCCAATGGCGCGGTTTCGTACTGGGTCTTGGGGATGGACTACGAAACCACTTATTGGCGCACGGATGTGCACATCGCGTCGATCCTGCTGTCGGCTTCGATCTGCCTGCTCAAGGCCGACGGCAGGCTGCCGGCGTTTTTGAGAGGCAAGCATGTGGCCCTGGTGGCGACGGTCTGTGCCGTTGTCCTGTTCCTGGATCGGGTGCCGACGCCGATGCACTATCTCTTCGCGGTGCCGCTGCTGGCTCTGGCCGTCAACGCACTCGATTTCAGCCCACGGTATTTTTCCGGATTGCTGTCGTCCTGGCCGATGGCGACGCTGGGGCTGTGGTCGTACTCGCTCTATTTATGGCAGCAGCCGTTCTACAAATTCGTCTATGAGCAAGGCAGCGCGCCGATACCGATGCTGGCCGCGGTCTTCGCTTGCGCGGCCTGCAGCTACTACCTCATAGAGCGCCCGGCGCGCGAATGGCTCAACCGCAACTGGTGAATGCCGTCGTGCCCGGCCAGATGATCGTGAGTGCAGGTGGAGGGATCGCGCTTCGTAAGCAGACAGTCAATTAATTGTTTCTAATCTAACTTTCGGGAAAGCAATGACCTGCTTTCCGATATGGACCAGTCTCATTAGACATTGGTCGTATGGCAGGCATTCCTTATTGCCTCGCCGGCTTACCCGCCTAGTTTGTTCGCAGGACACATCTGAGAAGATGGTTCGAAGACGCATCTGGGAGGATGGAATGGATACGACCGGGGAAAGGGCGGGCGGCTGGCTCGACCGCTCACGCACCGTCGCCGAGCCTGGCTTCAGCAGGTGGATGGTGCCGCCGGCGGCGCTCTGCATCCACCTTTGCATCGGCCAGGCCTATGCGTTCAGCGTTTTCAACTTGCCGATGTCTAAGCTGATCGGCATCACCGACTCGGCGCCCGACGACTGGAAATTGACCGGCCTCGGCTGGATTTTCTCGATCGCGATCCTGTTCCTGGGCATTGCGGCGGCGTTCGGCGGTGGCTGGCTGGATCGCGTCGGTCCGCGCAAAGCCATGGTCGCTTCTGCCTGCTGTTTCGGCGGCGGCTTCATTGTCTCGGCGCTCGGCGTCTATCTGCACCAGTTGTGGATCATCTATCTCGGCTACGGCGTGCTGGGCGGCATCGGTCTCGGCCTCGGCTATATCTCGCCGGTCAAGACGCTGATCACCTGGTTTCCGGACCGGCCGGGCATGGCAACCGGCATGGCGATCATGGGCTTCGGCGGCGGCGCCTTCATCGCCTCGCCGCTGTCGGTTTATCTGATGAAGCTGTTTTCGACGCCTGAGCACATCGGCGTCGCCGAAACCTTCCTGGTGCTGGGCATCGTCTATTTCGTCTTCATGCTGATCGGCGCCGTTATCGTCAGGGTGCAGCCGGAGGGCTGGAGGCCTGCCGGATGGACGCCGCCGGCGGCACAGAATGCGATGGTGACGACGTCCAATGTCCATCTCGACGATGCGTTGAAGACGCCGCAGTTCTGGCTGCTGTGGGGCGTGCTGTGCCTTAATGTGACGGCAGGGATCGGCGTGCTCGGCCAGGCCTCGGCGATGAGCCAGGAGATGTTTCCGGGACGCATCACGCCTGCCGCTGCCGCCGGCTTCGTCGGCCTGCTGTCGATCTTCAACATGCTCGGCCGCTTCTTCTGGGCCTCGACCAGCGATTATATCGGCCGCAAGACAACTTATGCCATCTTCTTCGCGCTGGGCGTCGTCCTCTATGCGGCGGTGCCGTGGACCGGCCAGACCGGCAGCGTTTTCCTGTTCGTGCTGTTCTACGGGATCATCCTCAGCATGTATGGCGGCGGCTTCGCCACCATTCCCGCTTACCTGCGCGACGTCTTCGGCGTGCGTTACGTCGGCGCCATCCACGGCCGATTGCTGACCGCGTGGTCGGTGGCGGGCGTGCTTGGCCCGGTGCTGGTGAATTATATCCGGCAGTACCAGATCGACAGCGGCGTTGCGAAGGCCGACGCCTACACGGTCACCATGTACATCATGGCCGGCCTGCTGGTTGTCGGCCTCCTGCTCAACCTGATGATGCGGCCCGTCAATGCGCGCTTCCACATGAAGACCGAACCAGCGGTGGCTTAGAGTCAGTTCCATCCCGATAGAATCGGGATGGGCTCTATCTTATTGTTTGAGCATGATCTTTTCCGAAAACCGGAGTCCACTTTTCGGGATCAGCTCTGAGGAGACCGACCATGGCGCAAGACAACGAGAATTCGATCAAACTCACGCTGGCCTGGCTGCTGGTCGGCATCCCGTTGGTCTGGGGGTTCTGGATGACGCTGGTGAGTGCGACAGCCCTGTTCCAGTAGTCCTCGTCTTCGTGCGCGGATCTGCCTGGTCTGTCAGGCGCTGATCTGCCTGGCGTAATAGCGCACCGCTTTCTTGCCGCCATGGATGACGGCGCCGCCGGCCTCGACGAAGCCGAGCGCGGCGTGAAAGGCATCCGAGGCGGGGTTCGGCGGGGCGGTGTTGACTTCGCAGGTGACCAGCGTGTGGCCGGCGCGCTCAACATGGCCGAACAGGTCCTGATAGAGCCGGCGGGCGTGGCCGCGGCCGCGTGCGTGCGCCGCCACGACGACCCGGTCGACATAGACGAAGCGCTCGTAGCGTTGGCGGAACCACAGGAAATTCGGGCTGTCGTAGCGGGCGTCCTGGTCGAAGGTCATGATGAAGGCTTCGAGATCGCCGATGCGCCTGGTGTAAAATGCTTCGCCAAGCAGGAAGGACAGCCGCTCAGCCTCCAGCCACGACAGTTCGGCGGCATGCTCGTTGTTGAGCGCCAGGATCGCCGCTTCGTCTTGGGCCGATACACGGGCTATCGGGGCAGGGCTCGAGGTCATGCCTTGGCTGCCGCGATCGTTGCCGCCACCAGCGCTGTGTCGGTCAGCGTGTTGCGGTACTCGCGATCGAGATCGGAACCACCCATGCCGACATGGGGATTGCGGTAGTCCATGGCACTCGGCACATCCTTGAGGGCGGCAAAATGCATTTCGGACAGGCCGGTTCTGCTGCGCACTTCGGCAATGTTGTGCAAATCCAGTCCGCCGCAGCCGAGGATGACGATGCGGTCGCCGGCCTGCCGCACCAGATCCGCCAACAGCGGCAAGCCTTCGATGGCAGTGTCACGCTGGCCGCTGGTCAGCACGCGGCCGACCTTGCTGCGGATCAGCGATTCGAGCGCCTCGGCCGGCTCGCGCGTCATGTCGAAGGCGCGATGGCAGGTGACGTTCAAGGGGCCGGCGGCCTGCGTCAGTTCGCTCATGCGCGCCTCGTCCATGGTGCCATCGGCGTTCAGGCAGCCAAACACCACGCCGGGCACGCCGAGTTCGCGCAGTGCCGAGACATCTGCCAGCATCGAGGCATATTCGGTCTCACTGTAGAGAAAATCGCCGCCGCGCGGCCGCACCATGACGTGAAACGGCACGTTTGCCTGCTCGATGGCGGCGCGGATCGTGCCGAGGCTTGGCGTGATGCCGCCTTCGACGAGGCTGGCGCACAGTTCGATCCGGTCGGCGCCGACGGCTTGCGCCGCGAGAAGGCCGTCAATGCCTTCGACACAGATTTCGATCAGCGGCAGGCGGAGAGCTTTGGTCAAGGGGCGATCCATTCCATGATTCCCGGCCAGCCCTACCACCGCGCCGGTTGCTGCGAAAGCGCGAACAGACTTTCGCGCCGGGCACGGATTTCGCGGTTATTGGCGCAATTCCGTGTTCTTGGCGCCTTGCTCGACCTGATCGATCACCAGAAGCTTCACCTCGATATCACCGATATTGGTGGCCTGATGCCACTGGCCGATCATTTCGATGATGAAATCGCCGGCCTTGTAGGTGTTGCTGTCGCCGGTCTCGACATTGGTGACCTTCAGCGTGCCGGCCTGGACATAGGCATAGCGCGGGAAAGGGTGCCTGTGGACCGGCAAGGTCGCGCCCGGCGCGATGTCGTAGGTCGAGACCAGCACCTGCACGTTCTTCTGCGGCAGCGTGATCGGTTGGCCGGACGCGGTCGTCGTGCGCGACGCAAGAGGGGTCACGACGACAGGCGTGCCGCTGCTGTCCAGCGCGTGGGCCGGGTTCGCGGAAAAGGCTGCCGCGAGCAGCAGTCCTGACATCAAAATTTTTCGCATGATTCGCATCCACCCCTGGCGTCAACATCGCGCAGTGGCCACCAGCACGCAAGGCAGCGCCTTGGGCACCTGCCTGCCGGCCAAAAATATTTTTGTCGCCCCTCTTGAAGGAAAAAAACACGATTACCAGATCGTTTTCCGTCGAGGCTTCGGCTCGACATACTGGCGTCGCAGCGACGCTGCGACAGCCTCGTAATCCATGTTGCTTCACGGAGGATATGGCTATGAGAAGCTCTGATTATACCCCTCTTTACCGCACAACGGTCGGCTTCGACCGTCTCTTCGATATGCTCGAAAAAAGCGTACGCTCCGACTGGCCTCCCTACAATATCGAGAAGACCGGCGAGAACGACTATCGCATTACGATGGCTATCGCCGGCTTCGCTCTCGATGAGGTCGAACTCATGCAGAACGGCCCCGAATTGTCTGTCGTCGGCCAAAGGAAACCCGACCAGGAAAATCGGGAGGTCCTTCATCGCGGCTTGGCGACGGGCAACTTCAAGCAGGTGTTCAAACTTGCCGACCACGTAAAGGTCAAGGCGGCCAACCTCGAGAATGGCTTGCTGTCAGTGGACCTGGTCCGCGAAGTGCCCGAGGAACTCAAGCCTCGGCGCATTGAGATAGGGTCCGAAGCCAAAGCGGTTTCGCTCGAGCAACCCGGCAAGAAGCAGTTGATCGATTCGGATGCGGAGCCTCAACGCGAGGTCGCCTGATTCCCTGGACCTAAATCTACGGTCCGCCTCCCGGTTCGGCCGGGAGGCACAGATCGCGGAGAATGGAGATGAGAACCGACACTTACAGTTTTCACCAACCTGAACCGAAAAATCTTGCCGCGGAATCCGCCGGATTGCGGACGCCGGATGATGTGCTGAACGAGGAGACGATGACGATCGGTGCAAAGCGGGCTTTGCTCGCTTTCTGGGCTTCCGACGTTCATGCGGTTCCTGACAATCCCGCGTTGCGGCAATTGGACAACGGCGCCATCGTGGAAGTCAGCGACATACTTCGCGCACTCCGCCTTCTGGACGAAACCGGGCGGGAACCGCGTGTTTCAAAGGAGTTGGGAACCGTCAGCCTGTCTTTCGACCGACGCCGCAAGAAGAGCCGGCTCGGTTGGATGCGGCGCCCCTGGCGAGATGACGATGATGATCCGCCGCCAATCCCGGCCTTTGCAACGGTGCCGCCCGGGCGTGGAGGCGGCGGCATGTTGGCCGAGCCGGAGCATGCAATCGCATGATGACCCAAGCCAGCAACAACCCACGTGCGGAATGGAGGATCACATGAGTTACAGGACGTTCGACCGACCGGTCCTGGTCAAGAATGGCGAGTTCGTTCAAGAAATAGGGTGCCTCGACGATGCGTTCGACTTCTTTGAGGAGTGGCCAAGGGAACGGCGAGGTCCGATTTTCGAAACGGCCTTTCGAGCTTGCCAGCGTGCTCACGACGGCCAGGTTCCGCTGACGGTGGCGCGCGATGCCGTCGCCGGCTTCGCAAGATCCGTCAAAATCTTGCAGGACCCGCTTGCCCAATTCCCTTGGATGGACGGCACAAGGTCAGGTCGTGGTGGGGTAACCGCTTAGCCTTGATAAGGGGCGGCGCCATCAGGATGGTTCGGCTGCATGGTCGTCGTTTCCGCATCGCTACAAGGTGAGCTGCCCTGCCAGCTCACCTTTTGCGGGCGGTTGTTGTTCGAGCCGTTAGTACGGTTTTTTGGCGGGCGCGTCCGCGTCGCCATCAGCGGCATGCGACACTATCGCAGATTATGCCACGGCCCTCAGCGGAGGCTCCGCCATTGTCCCCAGGCCGTCGCATTCCGTGCAGGCCCCCGTCTTTCCGGGGCAGCCACCCCGATGGGTTCCCTGCGGGCAGCAGTGCCCGTTTGACGCATACCATTTGGAGCAGTCGAAAATCCTGCCGCTGCCATGACAGCGCAGGCATTCCATATTCGATGAAGTCATACCCAATTCTTGCCCAACCCAAACGCACTCGCCCCATGCCGCAAGTAACAGGAATCATTGCGCTTTCAAGCACACTGCCCTGACTTAAATTGGGGGGATCGACGGATGGCCGGCATCGATGGCGAACTATCGTTGCGCCGTAATTACGTTGCTCGTGAAAACCTTGCTCGTCACAAGCCGGGTTGGGCATTGGTCGGCACCAGCAGGCTGCGCCGCCTTGTCCGGTTCCTTGTCGGCAGTGACAGCGACTACGTCGCCGGGCTGCGCGTTGGCGGCCTGTGTGGCCGTGGACGCGAAGAGGACCGTCTGAGTGATGAGAGCCGAAACCGCGGCAACCTGGACCAGCACGGCGGCAAGGGCGATCTTCTTGAGCATGCGAGAAAACGCTTTTTGGCGCTCCCGGTTCCCCCATTCAGGTTTTCGGCTTGCTGCGGGAACAAGGGACCGGCAGTGCGGTTAACTCGATTATGCCGAGCAAGATCAAAGAACCACCATCGAAGCCCGAACCGGAGAAGCTACCTGTCCGACGTCGGGACAAAGAAGCCCCGCCAGAGCTTGAACATGTCGACCCGCCACCACGAGATGTGCGAGAGGCACCGGCACCCAACCCGAACGGCGACAAGAGATGAAATCCTGATGAGATCGCGGTGATGAGATCGCCGTGATCGAAGCGCGCTGCATAGCGGCGCTGGGTCAAATTGAGAATCAACCTGCTGACTGCGGTTTTCCAGACATGCCATAGATCAGCCCCTATGGGCGACCTGACCGTCTCAACGCTTTGAAGAATTTGGCTCCCCGGGCCGGATTCGAACCAGCGACCAACCGGTTAACAGCCGGTTGCTCTACCACTGAGCTACCGGGGAACGGAGGCTCTTATGTGAGTGGCGCAGCCTATAGCTGCCCTTTTCGGCTTTGCAAAGAAGCTTTTCACATTTTTCCGAGGCTTTTTCGCGCAGGCCTTTCTCGCAATCGTCGAAGGATGCCCTCATATTAGCCGTCTTGGCAGGGATATGGAACCGAAAGCGCGGCGGCGGCTTTGGTTTGAGCATGCTTGCGAACGATCGAAACGGGTCAATCTTTCGAGACGATGACAGCACAAGACAACCAGATGCCGGCGCGCAAAATCTCCGTTTTCGGGCGCGAGTTCAAAATGCCGCGCTCGCGCGGGCTCAGAATCACGATCGGCATCCTGCTGACCATCGGCGGCATCCTCGGTTTCCTGCCGATCCTCGGCTTCTGGATGGTTCCGCTCGGATTGCTGGTGCTGTCCTATGAATTCGCCATGGTCCGCCGTCACCGGCGTCGCTTTGTCGTCTGGTGGGAACGGCGTCGCCGGCCCGATTGACCGCCGATAGCGCAAGGTGGTGTTTCAGTGGGCGGCGTGCTCTTCCAGTGCCTCACGGATCTGCTTGAGAACAGCCGCGGCCGAGGCAAGCCTTGCCCTGTCATGCGGCGACAGGATGCGTTTCTTCTCCCATCAGGCTATGCTTAACTGTCCGCTAATAAAGCAGTCCGATGATTTGCCGGACGCCGTCCGGACTGACGCGAGGAAACCGTTCGGAATGCAAGGTGGCCGCTTGACGGCATTTTCGCCGCAACCTATTGGAACCGGGTGGAACGCCGGGAGCAATGAGGCCTCGTGGCGGAGTGGTTACGCAGAGGACTGCAAATCCTTGCACCCCGGTTCGATTCCGGGCGAGGCCTCCAATGCCCGGGCCCCCGCGCGGCAGCGCAGGGGCCTGAAGTTCCTGACACAATGGACCGCGGTTCTGGCGCGGCAAGCGGACTGGTTGGGACATGAGCGCTGATTTCTCCGAACTACGCGTCAAGATGGTCGACGGCCAGGTCCGCACCACAGATGTGACCAGCGCGCCGCTGCTCGATGCAATGCTTGTCGTCCCAAGAGAGATGTTTGTCGGCGCCGCCCAGCGCGATCTCGCCTATATCGACGAGGACATCCGCATTGCAGCCGGCGCGGACGGTTCGCGCTACCTGATGGAAGCGTCGCCGTTGGCCAAGCTTATCCAGCTGGCCGAGATCAACCCGACCGATTCGGTGCTCGATGTCGGTTGCGGAACGGGCTACGCCTCGGCCATCCTGTCGCGGCTGGCCGGGTCCGTAGTGGCGCTCGAAAACGATTCGGCGCTGGCGGAAACCGCCAGATCGACGCTTTCGTCGCTTGGCTGCGGCAATGTGACCGTCGTCCAGGGCGCGTTGCCGCAGGGGCATGCCGCCAAGGCGCCTTATGATGTTATCTTTATCGGTGGCAGTGTCGCGGAAGTGCCGGCCCCGTTGCTCGACCAGCTTGCCGAAGGCGGCCGACTCGTCGCCGTCGAAGGGCAGGGCAATTCCGGCGTGGCCCGTCTCTTTTTCAAGGCCGGGGGGGTTGTAACCGGAAGACGTGCATTTAATGCGGCAATTAAGCCACTACCGGGGTTTGAACGCATTCGTGCTTTCGAATTCTGAATGATTTGGCCTTGCAGCAGAGGCTTTGTCATGGTCGCTTGCATTTGAACGATCGCTGCTGATGCCAAACTGGGGGCACTTTGGGGGTGAGCAGCAGGGAACACGAACACGCGGCGCCGGCTGATCTATGAGAGAAGCAGGCGCGGCGCGGTTCCCATGGAAAACGAATGAGGGTTTAACCGTGCCGTCTTTACGCAAGTCACTTTTCACCGCCGTCCTCGTTTCGGCGACCATGCTGTCCCCACTGGCCGCTTCAGCCGAAACCATCTCCGGCGCGCTTGCAAAGGCCTACCAGTACAATTCTTCACTGAATTCGGCCCGTGCCGGCGTTCGCGTCACCGATGAGGGTGTCGCCATCGCCAAGTCGGGCTACCGCCCGGTTGTCACCGGCTCGGCGGATATCGATTATTCGAGCAGCCATCTCAACGGCACCGACTCAAGCGTGCGGCTGACCACCGGCAATTTTGGCGTTCAGATCGACCAGACGCTGTTCGACGGCTTTCAGACCAGGAACAATGTCGCTGCCGCCGAAGCGCAGGTCCGGGCTTCGGTCGAAAGCCTGCGCAACACCGAAGAGGGCATCCTGTTCAGCGCGGCGCAAGCGTATATGAACGTGATTCGCGACCGGCAGGTCGCCGTGCTGACCGAGCAGAACCTGCAGTTCCTGACCGAAACGGCTCGCGCGGCGCGTTCGCGCTTCGAAGTTGGCGAAGGCACGCGCACCGATGTCGCCCAGGCCGACGCTTCGCGCGCCGCCGCGGTGGCGTCGCTGAGTGCTGCCCGGGCGCAGGCGCTGGCAAGTGCGGCGCTCTATCGCCAGATCGTTGGCGACGAGCCGGGCAAACTCAAGGGCGCTTCGCCGGTGGCAAAGCTGTTGCCGTCGAGCCTCGCCGCCGCCGTCGGGGTGGCCTCGAACGAGCATCCGGCCATCCTTGCCACGCAGCATCTGGTCGACGCCGCCGCGTTTTCGGTGAAGTCGGCCGAAGGCGCGCTGTTGCCGCAGCTCTCGGCTTCCGCCGGCGTTTCGAGCGCCTATCGCAATACCTCGCCTTTGCCAGGCGTCGGTTCGCAGGATGGCACGACCAATTCGGCCAGTGTCGGGGCAACGCTGACCATCCCGATCTATTCAGGTGGCCGCACCTCGGCGATCGTGCGCCAGAACAAGGAATCACTCAGCCAGGCCCGCATCCAGGTCGATGTCAGCCGCGACCAGGTGCGCCAGGCCGTCACCGCCGCCTGGACCGAGTACACCGCCGCGCAGCAGCAGCTGACAGCCAACAGGCAAGTGATCGAAGCCGCGAAGCTGGCACTGAACGGTGTCATCGAAGAGCGCAATGTCGGCCAGCGCACCACGCTCGACGTCCTCAATGCGCAGGCGACGGTCATCACCGCCCAGATCAACCAGGCCGGTTACGAACACGATGTGGTGGTGGCGAGCTACGCCATCCTGCAGGCGACCGGCCGTCTGTCCGTCGACCGCCTTGGCTTGCAGGTAGCGAAATACAAGCCTGAAGAGCACTACAACGCGGTCAAGGACAAGTGGTACGGACTGCGCACGCCGGACGGCCGCTGAGGCGTTCGGCCTAAACTGGCGTGTTCCCGGTTTGAGCAGGATCTTTCGCGCTGCGGCTCTCGGGTTCAGATGGCGCTAATCTGTTGAAATCCCACAAGTCCCCAGATTGGGGATTCTCGTGCGGCGATCCGTCGGTTACGCTGTGGCCATGATTCGATCCGGCTCTGCCGGAGCGGAAAACCCAACAGGGGTCACAAGGGCGGCGGATGTGACGATGGCAACGGCAAGCAGCGCACAGCGCGAACCTTCCATGGAAGAGATACTGGCTTCCATCAGGCGGATCATCGAGGACAGCGACGGCGGCCGCAAGCAGCCGGGCGACGCCGATGAGCTGAGCCAGGATCTGGAGCGCGCGTCGAGCGCCTATGCAGCCCCCGACGTGGAAGCATTCCGTGCCGACCTGCATGCCGCCCCCGAGAGCAGGAAGCCGGTCACGCTGGCGGAAGTCCAGTCACAGCTGCCGCCGGCCGAGCCGGTGGTGGCGCGCATGGAAACGCCGGTGCGCCCCGATCCCAGCCCGGCAAGGCCATCGATGACACTCGCCGAGGTCAGCGCCCGCGTTGCAGCGGAGCCAATCACGGCTGAAGCGCCAATATCGCGTCCTGTCGCCGACGCTTCCATCGCCGATTGGCGTCGCGAGATCGCCGCGGTTGGCGAGCAGGCCAGGGCGGTGCCAGACCGGAGCGAAGCCCGCAAGACGGCTGCCCAGCCGTCGATGGAGGCTCCAGGGGATGAACCGACCGCGAAACCGGCTACCGAGCCGTCTCGTCCGGATGCAAGCGTGGTGCGGCCGGTGGCGGCCAGCGACGCGCCGCGTCCGGCGATCGTTTCCGAGCACACCGGCCGTCAGGTCGCGGCTGCCTTTGGCGAGCTTTCCGACGCATTTGCCAGCCGCAGCAAGAAGACATTCGACGAGATGGCCGAAGAGATGCTGCGGCCGATGCTGCAGGATTGGCTCGATAACAATCTGCCGACACTGGTCGAAAGGCTGGTGCGCGAGGAGATCGAGCGCGTGGCGCGCGGGGCGCAGTAGTTCCCCATACCGATTGCCCAGAGGAAACGGCGCCTTCGTGGCGCCGTTTCTTTTGGCGAAGTCGTTGTCGGCAGGACGACGGATCGCTTTCCGTTGAAATGACCAAGGCCGCGCCTATCTGGTTGTGAGGGTCCGAGACAGCCCTTGCGGTTGACTTGGCCAAAACCTTCCGATTTACACCGGACCAGCAAAACTCCCGACAGCGCGGACCATTTTCCCATGCTTGAAAAGACCTACGACGCCAAAACCGTCGAGCCGAAGATCGCCAAAGTCTGGGAAGAGGCCGACGCGTTTCGCGCCGGTGCCGGGGCCGAGGAGGGGGCGGAGGCCTTCACCATCGTCATCCCGCCGCCGAACGTCACCGGCTCGCTGCATATGGGACACGCGCTCAACAACACGCTGCAGGATATATTGGTGCGCTTCGAGCGCATGCGCGGCAAGAACGTCCTGTGGCAGCCGGGCATGGACCATGCCGGCATTGCCACGCAGATGGTGGTCGAGCGGCAGCTGATGGAAAAGCAGATCCATCGCCGCGACCTGACCCGCGAACAGTTCATCGAGAAAGTGTGGGAGTGGAAGGCCGAATCCGGCGGTGCCATCTTCAACCAGTTGAAGCGGCTCGGCGCCTCGGCCGACTGGTCACGCGAACGCTTCACCATGGACGAAGGCCTATCCAAGGCGGTGCTCGAAGTGTTCGTCACGCTCTACAAGGAAGGGCTGATCTACAAGGACAAGCGTCTTGTGAACTGGGACCCCAAGCTGCTCACCGCGATCTCCGATCTCGAGGTCGAGCAGCAGGAGGTCAATGGCAATCTCTGGCACTTCCGCTACCCCGTCGAAGGCAAGGTCTTTGACCCGGAAAACCCGAATACCTTCATCACCGTGGCGACGACGCGCCCGGAGACGATGCTGGGCGATACGGCCGTCGCGGTGCATCCCGACGACGAGCGCTTCCGGCATCTGGTCGGCAAGAACATCGTCCTGCCGATCGTTGGCCGCAGGATTCCCGTGGTGGCGGATGAGTATTCCGATCCGGAAAAAGGTTCGGGCGCGGTCAAGATCACGCCGGCGCACGACTTCAACGATTTCGAGGTCGGCAGGCGCCACAAGCTGCCGGCGATCAATATCCTGACCACGGAGGCGGCGGTAAGTCTCAGGGACAATGAGGATTTCCGTGCCGGTCTCGAGGTGACGCCGGAGCGCCAGGCGGTCTGGGACGAACTCGACGGCCTCGATCGCTTCGTCGCGCGTAAGAAGATCGTCGAGCTGATGGAAGAGGGCGGCTTCCTCGAAAAGGTCGAGCCGCATCGCCACGCGGTGCCGCATGGCGATCGCGGCGGCGTGCCGATCGAGCCATTCCTGACCGAGCAATGGTATGCCAATGCGGCGGAGCTGGCCAAACCGGCGATCGCTTCAGTGCGCGAAGGTCGCACGAACTTCGTGCCGAAGAACTGGGAAAAGACCTATTTCGACTGGATGGAGAACATCCAGCCCTGGTGCATCTCGCGCCAGCTCTGGTGGGGTCATCAGATTCCGGCCTGGTACGGGCCCGACGGGCGCGTCTTCGTCGAAAAGACCGAGGAAGAGGCGCTGAGCGCCGCGATCGAATTCTATCTGGCGCTGGAAGGACCGTGGAAGGCCTGGGTCGAGGACAAGCTGGAGAACTTCAAGCCGGGCGAGATCCTGACCCGCGACGAGGATGTGCTGGACACCTGGTTCTCATCGGCGCTGTGGCCGTTTTCGACGCTGGGTTGGCCGGACGAGACGCCCGAGCTGAAGACCTACTACCAGACCGACGTGCTGGTGACAGGCTTCGACATCATCTTCTTCTGGGTCGCCCGCATGATGATGATGGGCCTGCACTTCATGGACGAGGAGCCATTCCACACCGTCTATGTCCATGCGTTGGTGCGCGACAAGAACGGCGCCAAGATGTCGAAGTCGAAAGGCAACGTCATCGATCCGCTCGACCTTATCGACGAATACGGCGCCGACGCGCTGCGCTTCACGCTGACGGTGATGGCGGCACAAGGCCGTGACGTGAAGCTCGATCCGGCGCGCATCGCCGGCTATCGCAATTTCGGCACCAAGCTGTGGAACGCTACGCGTTTTGCCGAGATGAACGAGGTCGCGCGCAATGACGATTTCTGGCTCAACGACGCCAAACTGGCGGTCAACCGCTGGATCCTGACCGAACTGACGCGGGCGGCGCGCGAGATCACGGACGGCATCACCTCATACCGCTTCAACGAGGCGGCGGGTGCCGCCTACCGCTTCGTCTGGAACCTGTTCTGCGACTGGTACCTGGAACTGCTGAAGCCGGTGTTCATGGGAACCGACGAGGCGGCCAAAGCCGAAAGCCGAGCCTGCGTCGCCTTCGTGCTCGACGAGATCTACAAGCTGCTGCATCCGATGATGCCGTTCATGACCGAGGAACTGTGGGCGCAGACCGCTGGCGAAGGCAAGCAACGCCCCTCGCTGCTGTGCCATGCCACGTGGCCGTCACCGGACTTCGAAGACGCCGAGGCTGCAGCCGACATCAATTGGCTGGTCGACCTCGTCTCCGGCATCCGCTCCGTGCGTTCGGAGATGAACGTGCCGCCGGCAGCCATCGCACCGCTCGTCGTGGTCGGCGCCAACGATGTGACACGCGAGCGCCTCGTTCGCGAGGAGTCGGCGATCAAGCGGCTGGCGCGGGTCGGCGACATCTCGCTTGCCGATATCGCGCCCAAGGGTTCGGCGCAGATCGTGCTCAACGAGGCGACGATCTGCCTGCCGCTTGGCAGCCTGATCGACCTCGCCGCCGAGGCTGCACGGTTGCAGAAGGAACTGGCCAAGGTGACCGAGGAGATCGCGCGCCTGCACAAGAAACTGTCGAACGAGAGGTTCGTGGCCAGCGCGCCGGCCGAGATCGTCGATGCCGAGCGTGAAAAGCTCGCCGAATACCGCGATGCACAGGACAAGCTGTCGATCGCGCTGGCCAGGGTTCGCGACGCCGGCTGAGGGTAGATTCGCGAGACTTTAGACCCCTCTAAAATGCTGGTTTTCCGCCTGGAAAATCAGCATTCCGTTGCGTTAATATTGACGTAAACGGAAGTTTTAGCCCCATTGTTGCCATAATGTAACAATGGGGCTCCCGGACCCCAAAAAAGGCCTGTTTTCGAGCCTTTTGGATGGTTTTCCCTGTTTTTTGAGAGCCGCTCAGCCTTCACAGACCATTTTTCGGCCTTGCCGCACCCGGTTGCATTTCCTCGAAAATGCGGCTGGCCAGTGTGTACATGTACGCCCGCGAATTCGTTGTTGCACCGTTAACCTGAATTGGTTCTAGCTTGGTGCACTCGAATTCGGGGGAGGACATTTCATGACTATTCTGCGACTGAAGGCGCTGCTGGGGGCGGGCTGCTTTTCGCTGGCTTTGATCGGGACGGCGATGAATCCGGCACATGCCGGCGGCCTGGAGCGTGGCGGCTACGATATCGATCTGCTGTTCGATCCTGCCCAAGTCACGGGTGAGGTCTCCGGCACCTATGTGATGCCGCAGCGCGACCTCAAGAACGTGAAGGACACCGACCCGTCCGACGGCCCCCTTAACCTCATGGGTTTCTCCAACAGTGCTCGCGATACCGAAAGCTATTGGGTGCCGAGCGTCGGCATCAAGGCGGGTATGGGCCCCGTCGATTGCCTCGTGGACTATGGCCAGCCGATTGGTGCGTCCAGCAACCCGGGTCGGAATTGGGCCGGCGCGAACAGCAATGTTGAAACCCAGGTGAAGAGCGAGGCTGTGGGTGGAACCTGCTCCTACAAAATGGATCTCGGCAAAGGACAGTTTCGTTTTATCGGCGGCGTGTTCCACGAGAATGTTTCTGGCTTCAAAGAACAATTGGTGGCTCCCATTCCCGGTGCGGGCATAGGGCGGCTTGACCTTGAGGGTGACGGCTGGGGATGGCGAGCCGGCGTTGCGTATGAGATTCCGGATATCGCCCTGCGCGCCAGCTTGGTCTATAATTCGGCGGTCAAGCTCAACAATTTGGACGGAACGCTGGATCTGTCTCAGGTTCCCGCGGCCCTCAATCCTTTAAATCCGTTTTTGGGCAAAGTGACGAATGTTAGTGGTTCTTCGCAGGTTCCGGATTCTGTAGAGCTCAAGCTTCAGTCGGGCATAGCTCCTGGCTGGCTGGCATTCGGATCCATCAAGTGGATGAATTGGAGCGAGCTACAGAGCATTCCGTTTTGTCCCACCGGCACGGCATCCTGCACGACGACCAGCCCATTGCGGCTTACCTCGCTCGATCTACTCTATCGCGATGGCTGGACGGTTTCCGGCGGCGTCGGCCACAAATTCAATGATCAGTGGAGCGGTGCGGCGGTTATCACGTGGGATCGCGGAACGTCGACCGGCCTGAGCGCCCAGACCGATACCTGGACCCTCAGCGGTGGCGTGGCCTACACGCCAACTCAGAACATCGAGGTTCGACTTGGGGGCGCGGTGGGAGTGCTGACCAGTGGATCGATCCATACGGCCGTAAACCCAGATGATGGCCTAACATATGACAATGGCTATACTGCGGACTTCGGCAACGACCTTGTCACGGCACTTTCAACATCATTGAAGGTCAAGTGGTAACGAATTGAAATTGCGCATGAAAGGCCGGGCACTGCCCGGCTTTTTTCGTTTGAGATCGCATTGCCCGCGATTGTCTCATCCAAGCTGCATTGCACGTAATCCAAACCGCTTGCGCCTCGTGCGATTGTGGCGTTTTGGCAACACTTTCTGAACAACCCCTGCGCTGGAAGCCGGGCTGAGGAAATTGCCCATTTCCCGCCATAAACCCGGCGCACCTCGATCTTGTCTCGGGACACGCGCCAAAAGGCTCGGCGAGGGGGCAGGCCGCTCCGCCCCATTTGCAGGGAAGATGGGGCAAGGAAGAGTATGGACGCCAAAGTCATCTCCAAGGCTAAGCTCCCTAGCCGCTATGTGACCGTCGGTCCGGCGCGTGCGCCGCATCGTTCCTATCTCTATGCCATGGGTTTGTCGGCGGCCGAGATTGCGCAGCCGCTGGTCGGGGTCGCCTCCTGCTGGAACGAGGCGGCGCCCTGCAACATTTCGCTGATGCGCCAGGCGCAGGTGGTCAAGAAGGGCGTCGCGGCCGCCAGCGGCACGCCGCGCGAATTCTGCACCATCACCGTCACCGATGGCATCGCCATGGGTCACCAGGGCATGAAGTCGTCGTTGGTGTCGCGCGAGGTCATCGCCGATTCGGTCGAGCTCACCATGCGCGGTCATTGCTACGACGCGCTGGTTGGGCTCGCCGGCTGCGACAAGTCGCTGCCCGGCATGATGATGGCCATGGTGCGGCTCAACGTGCCGTCGATCTTCATCTATGGCGGTTCGATCCTGCCCGGCAGCTATCGCGGCCGCCAGATCACCGTGCAGGATGTTTTCGAGGCGGTCGGCCAGCACTCGGTCGGCACGATCAGCGATGACGAACTGCTTGAGATCGAGCAGGTCGCGTGTCCCTCGGCCGGTTCCTGCGGCGCCCAGTTCACCGCCAACACCATGGCGACCGTCGCCGAGGCGATCGGCCTGGCGCTGCCCTATTCCTGCGGCGCGCCGGCGCCCTATGAAATGCGCGACCGGTTCAATTTCGCCTCGGGCGAAAAGATCATGGAGCTGATCGCCAGAAATATCCGGCCGCGCGACATCGTCACGCTGAAGGCGCTGGAGAATGCGGCGACCGTGGTCTCGGCCACCGGCGGTTCGACCAACGCGGCACTGCATCTGCCGGCGATCGCGCACGAGGCCGGCATCAAGTTCGATCTGTTCGACGTGGCCAAGATCTTCGAGAAGACGCCTTACATCGCCGACCTCAAGCCGGGCGGCAAATATGTCGCCAAGGACATGTTCGAGGCCGGCGGCATTCCGCTGCTGATGAAGACCCTGCTCGACCACGGCTATCTGCATGGCGACTGCATGACGGTGACTGGCCGCACTTTGGCCGAAAACATGCAGCACGTTGTCTGGAATGAGCATCAGGATGTGGTCCGCCCGGCCAACAGACCCATTACCCAAACCGGCGGTGTCGTGGGCTTGAAGGGAAACCTGGCCCCCGAAGGCGCGATCGTGAAGGTCGCGGGCATGGCGGAGTTGAAATTCTCCGGGCCGGCACGCTGCTTCGATTCGGAAGAGGAATGTTTCGAGGCGGTGACGCATCGCAACTACAGGGAAGGCGAGGTTCTCGTCATTCGCTATGAAGGACCGCGCGGCGGCCCCGGCATGCGCGAGATGCTGTCGACGACGGCAGCACTCTACGGCCAGGGCATGGGCGGCAAGGTGGCGCTGATCACCGACGGGCGCTTCTCGGGCGCGACGCGCGGTTTCTGCATCGGCCATGTCGGCCCCGAAGCAGCCGTGGGTGGCCCGATCGGACTGCTCAGGGATGGTGACGTGATCTCGATCGACGCGGTGAACGGCACGATCGATGTGGCGTTGTCCGATAGCGAACTGGCGGCGAGGGCAAAGACATGGAAGGCGCGCGCGACCGATTATCAGTCGGGCGCGATATGGAAATATGCACAGACGGTAGGGCCGGCGCGCGATGGCGCGGTGACCCATCCGGGCGGTGCGAAAGAAACACACTGTTATGCGGACATCTGAGTTGTTGAGGTCATCTGTCTTTTCGGCACTGGTCGTGGCCGCCACGTTTGGCGCGACCTTTGGCGCCGTCGGCCAGGCCATGGCCTTCGACGACAAGGTGTTCGACGACAAGACCGGGGTGAAGCCGCAATCGAGCCCCTGGGCGGTCTTCCAGTTCGGCTTCTCCGCCTACAAGAACGGCCACAAGGAGCAGGCTGCCGAGGCCTACAAATACGCCGCCGAAAACGGCCAGATCGGCGCCACCTGGAAGCTTGCCCGCATGTATGCCGAGGGCGACGGCGTGGCGCGCGACGACTATGAGGCGTTCAAGTTCTTCTCCGAGATCGTCGACCAGGATGTCGAGCCCGGCTCGCCCGAGGAAAGCTATGTCTCCGATGCGCTGGTGGCGCTTGGCGACTATTTGCGCACGGGCATTCCCGGCAGCCCGGTCACCGAGAACGAGGTGGCGGCCCAGGAATACTACATGCGCGCGGCTGCCAACTACCGCAACCCGAACGCACAGTTCGAGATGGGGCAGATGTTCCTGAAGGGCGAGGGCGGGGTGAAGGCCAGCGTCAAGCAGGCCGGGCGCTGGTTCCAACTCGCCGCCGAGAAAGGCCATGCCGGCGCCCAGGCGACGCTGGGCCATCTGTTGTTCCAGAGCGGCAAGATCGTTCGCGGCCTGGCGATGATGACGGCAGCGCTCGAACGCGCTTCGCCCGCTGACCAGCCCTGGATCCGCGGCATGCAGGAAGAGGCATTTGCCACCGCCGGCGAGGCCGACCGCCGCACCGCGATCTCGCTGGCCGATGATATCCTCACCAAGGGCAACAACGCGGACCAGTAGTTTTGCTGGCGGCTGAACTGCCGATCTCCCCCACAAGGCGCGAGATTGGCTCAGTTCGCGATCGGCTCCGTCGGCACCATGCTGGGCGCCGGCGTCGAGATCGGCGTGACATGGGGGTGTGGCGCCAGCGTGTTTTCCGGGCAGCTATCCCCGATCTTCGTCCACGAGGTGTTGTTGAGCACCATATCGCAGCGGGCCAGATGGCTCTGCTCGGCCACCGTCAGGCAGGCGACCTGACCGATCTGGTAGGATTTTCCATTGGCCAGGCATTCCTGGTCGGCAAATGCCGTACCAGGAACGGCCATGGCAAATGCCAGGCCAATGGGACAAAGATGAAATCGTGCGCTCATGGAACCCCAGCCGCCATGCTGGTCTGCAATGAACGGCGCGAAATGTGGCGATATGAGGGTTCAGCGCAGACGGGCCCGGCGAGGGTTCTCTCAAGCCGGCTGAAGCGCGAGATCGATCGCCACCGGGACATGGTCGGATGGTTTTTCCCAAGCGCGCACATGCTTTTCGATAGAGGCCGATGAGAATCGGTTGGCGGCTTCCGGCGACAAAAGCAGGTGGTCGATACGGATGCCGTTGTTCTTCTGCCAGGCGCCGGCCTGATAGTCCCAGAACGTATAGGTGTCGCGCGCGTCGGTGACCGCGCGCACCGCCTCGGTGAAACCAAGATTGAGCAGCCGGCGGAAGGCTTGTCGCGTCTGCGGCTGGAACAGGGCGTCGCCCAGCCAGTTCTCCGGAAACCGCGCGTCGATCGGCTCGGGAATGACGTTGTAGTCGCCGGCGAGCACCAGAGCCTCCTCAAGTCTCAGCCGTTCTTCGGCCCAGCGCTCAAGCCGCGCCATCCAGGACAGCTTGTAAGGAAACTTCTTCTCGTCATCGATCGGATTGCCGTTCGGCAGATAGAGCGAGGCGACACGCAAGGCGCCCTTGTCGGTTGAGAAAACGCCTTCGATGAAACGCGCCTGTTCATCGGCATCGTCGCCGGGCAGGCCCCTGATCACCTCGTCGAAGCGCAGCTTCGACAACAGCGCGACGCCGTTGAAACCCTTTTGGCCATGGGTTTCGACATTGTAGCCAAGCGCCTCGATCTCGGCGCGCGGGAACTGCTCGTCGACCGTCTTGATCTCCTGCAGGCAGACGATGTCGGGTGCGCTCTCGGTCAGCCAATGGGTCAGGTTGCCGATGCGGGCGCGGACACCGTTGATGTTCCAGGTGACGATTTTCATGGCGGTCTCGATGCTGTTCAGTTGGGCTCTTGCGGCGGATGGCGTTCGACGAGGCCGATCGTATTGCCAGCCGGGTCCTTTAGGAAGGCCATCCATTCGCTTTCCCCCGCTGGACCGAACTGGCCGTCCGTGTCGCGATGGACAAGCGTTGGCGGCGCGGTGAAGGGCACGCCGGCGGCAGCAGCCGAGGCATGGAACTGATCAAGGCCCGATATGTCGAGATAGACGGTTCCGGCCGGTACGCCGTCGGTGAACAGCAGCCTGATTTCTCCGGCCATGATGAAGGCGATGCCCGGCGGATCGAAGCGTGCATGGACGGCCATGCCAAGCACGTCGCGCCAGAAAGCCAGCGTCACGTCGAGGTCACGGCCAGCCGACAGCGCGATCTGACGGACCGCACCGATGGCAGGCATTCTATATGGAGAAACTCGTGCCGCAGCCGCAGGAGGCGACGGCGTTCGGATTGCGGATCTGGAACGACTGGCCCATCAGATCGTCGACGAAATCGATCACAGATCCGCCCATATAGACCAGCGACAAATCGTCGATCAGCACGGTGGCGCCGTCCTTCTCGATGGCGACGTCGTCGTCGTTGCGCGTATCGACCAGATCGAACTTGTAGGAGAAGCCCGAGCAGCCGCCGCCTTCGACCGAAACGCGCAGCGCCGTCTTGCCGGCTTCGTTCGAGACAATCCTGGCGATCCGCTTGGCGGCGGCCTCGGTCATATCGACTTTCATGGCAGTCTTGGCATCAGCGCCCATGGGCGTCACCTTGCTTTCGGTTTCACATGATAGGTATGAAGCGCGAGGGGCCAAGTCAACCTGGCTAAGTCAAACGCGGCAGCATCAGCCATGACCAGTGAGTTGGGCGACATCGGATTCGGCTATCGGCCACGCGCCGCCTATGCCTGCGATCCGGCAAACTCGCGCGGGCGGCTGTTCGACGAGGTGGAGAGCCCGACCCGCACGCCATTCCAGCGGGACCGTGACCGCATCATCCATTCGACGGCCTTCCGGCGGCTGAAGCACAAGACGCAGGTCTTCATCGCCCATGAAGGCGACCACTATCGCACCCGGCTGACCCATTCGATCGAAGTGGCGCAGATAGCGCGCGCCCTGGCACGGGCGCTGCGCGGCGACGAGGATCTGGCCGAGGCGGTGGCGCTGGTGCATGATTTCGGCCACACGCCCTTCGGCCACACCGGCGAGGACGCGCTCAACGAGAAGATGGCCGTCTGGGGCGGCTTCGACCACAACGCACAATCGCTGCGCATCGTGACAAGGCTGGAGGCGCGCTACGCCGAGTTCGACGGGCTCAACCTGACCTGGGAAACGCTGGAAGGCCTGGTCAAGCACAATGGGCCGCTGACGGATGCCAACGGCAAGGGTCTGAAAGGGCCGGTGCCACAGGCGATCCGTGATTATTCGCAACTGCACGATCTCGAACTCGACCGGTTCGCCGGCATCGAGGCGCAATGCGCGGCGATCGCCGACGATATCGCCTACAACACGCATGACATCGACGACGGGTTGAGGGCAGGGCTCTTGACGCTGGACATGCTGGAGACGGTTTCGCTGCCGGGAACGATCCTGAAAGGCGTGCGCGAACGCTATCCTTCCCTCGATGCCGTGCGCACCGGCCACGAACTGATGCGGCGGCAGATAACGGCCATGGTCGAGGACGTGATCAGGTCGACGACCGCCAATCTCGATCGCATCAGGCCGCCGAGCGCCGATGCAGTGAGGGCAGCTGGCGAGACGATGGTGGTTTTCTCGGCCGAAATGGCTGCCCTGGAGAAGGAACTGAAGGCCTTTCTGTACAAGCACCTCTACCGGCACGCGGAGGTTATGAGGGTGCGCGCGGATGCCGAGCAGATCGTCAAGGATCTGTTCGACGCCTATTTCGCCGATCCGCGCGCCATGCCGGATGGCTGGCGCGAGGGGCTGGATCGGGCCGATGATCGCATCAAGGCGCGCAGCGTCGCCGACTTCCTGGCGGGTATGACCGACACCTACGCGCTCAAGGAACACCGGCGTTTGTTTGACCATACGCCTGAATTGGGCTAGGGCGGGCTCGATTTTGCCGGCCAACGAGCCGGATTCGCTGCAAAGCCGCCAGAGCCAGACCCCAGAGTCACACAAATGAACATCTTCGCCGATTTCACCGCGCGAATCATAAAAGCCGTCGAAGCGCTTGATCTGAAAGACAAAGACGGCATTTCGCCTGACCTGTCGCGCATTGCCGTTGAGCCGCCGCGCGACGACAGCCATGGCGACCTGGCGACCAATGCGGCAATGGTGCTGGCCAAGCCGACCGGCCAGAACCCGCGCGCGCTGG
This sequence comes from Mesorhizobium sp. M7A.F.Ca.CA.001.04.2.1, assembly GCF_003998485.1. NCBI lineage: Bacteria > Pseudomonadati > Pseudomonadota > Alphaproteobacteria > Hyphomicrobiales > Phyllobacteriaceae > Mesorhizobium > Mesorhizobium sp. M7A.F.Ca.CA.001.04.2.1. Next base: position 14,204 of record NZ_RZQT01000042.1, on the reverse strand, counting down.
CCGAAAGACTGGCGCAGGCGCTGCGCGACGACAAGGATGTCGCGGCAACAGAGGTGGCCGGCCCCGGTTTCGTCAATCTCAGGCTGAAGGACGGCTTCTGGCAGACACATCTGAGCGCACTGCTCGGCGAGGGCCGCAACTATGGCCGCTCGATGGTTGGCGGCGGCAGGAAGACCAATGTCGAATATGTCTCGGCCAATCCGACCGGACCGATGCATGTCGGCCATTGCCGGGGTGCTGTCGTCGGCGATGCACTTGCCAATCTGATGGCCTTCGCCGGTTACGACGTGACCAAGGAATACGTCATCAACGACGCCGGCTCGCAGATCGACGTGCTCGGCCGTTCCGCATTCCTGCGTTACCGCGAAGCGCTGGGTGACGACATCGGCGAGATTCCGGCCGGGCTTTATCCGGGCGATTACCTGGTGCCAGTTGGTCAGGCGCTGGTCGCGGAATTCGGCCGCTCGCTGCTGCAGATGCCCGATGACGAGGCGCTCGCCATCGTCAAGGATCGCACCATCGATGCGATGATGGCGATGATCCGCGAGGACCTGGCGATGCTCAACGTGCATCACGACGTGTTCTTCTCCGAGCGCACGCTGCACGCCGACAATGCCAGGAAGATCCGCTCCGCGATCAACGATCTGACGCTGAAGGGCCATATCTACAAGGGCAAGCTGCCGCCGCCCAAGGGCGAGAAACCCGACGATTGGGAGGACCGCGAGCAGACGCTGTTCCGCTCGACCGCGGTCGGCGACGACATGGACCGGGCGCTGGTCAAGTCGGACGGCTCATTCACCTATTTCGCCGCCGACGTTGCCTATCTCAAGGACAAGGTCGATCGCGGCTTCGTCGACCTGATCTATGTGCTCGGCGCCGACCATGGCGGCTACGTCAAGCGGCTGGAAGCCCTGGCGCGGGCGATTGCCGGCGAAGAGGTCAAGCTCACCGTGCTGCTGTGCAATCTGGTCAAGCTGTTTCGCGAGGGCGAACCGGTGCGTATGTCGAAGCGGTCGGGCGATTTCGTGACGCTGCGCGAAGTGGTGGAGGAGGTGGGCCGCGACGCGATCCGCTTCATGATGCTCTATCGCAAGAACGATGCGCCGCTGGATTTCGATTTCGCCAAGGTGACCGAGCAGTCCAAGGACAATCCGGTGTTCTATGTCCAGTACGCCTCGGCGCGCTGTCATTCGGTGTTCCGGCAGGCGAGCGAGCAACTGGGCGAAGCCAATTTCGACCGCAACAGCCTGGCGTCGGCCGCGGCATTGCTGACCGACGAGGGCGAGATCGGCCTGATCCGCAAGCTTGCCGAATACCCGCGGCTGATCGAGTCCGCCGCCCTTGCGCTCGAGCCGCATCGGCTGGCATTTTACCTCTATGATCTGGCTTCCAGCTTCCACGGGCACTGGAACCGTGGCACGGATAATCCGGACTTACGTTTTGTTAAGGTTAACGACCGACAATTGACGCATGCCAGACTAGGGCTGGTGCAGGCTGTTTCGGACGTTTTGACGTCCGGCCTGACGTTGATCGGGGCCGCCGCGCCCACTGAAATGCGTTAGGTTTGACTAAATAACCTGTCACCTTTTGCCCACATTGCGCTGGTAAGGGCCAACCCTACGCGACGTCCATGGCGTCCGAATGAGTGCGAGTTCGGGAACAATAATGGCAGACAGAACCCAGCTGAGAGTAGCCGACAACAACGACATCGCTGAGGATGATCCGTTCGCGGAACTGACCAGGATCATGGGATTCGACCCGCGCCAGCCGGTCAGGCCGCAATCGCCCGCCCAGCCGCAGGCCCCAGCCGCCGATCGCGGGCTCGAAGAGGGCGATTTCGATATCGATCTCGAGAAAGAAATGATGGGCGAGTTCGGCGCTGACGACAGCGACGCCGCTCCGGTTGTCCAGGCTCATGAGCCGACTTTCGTGCATGAGCCGGCATTCGAAGCGGCTGACGCCAGCGCGATGGACGACGAGCTTTCGGTGTCGCTCGACGACGATTTCGAACTGGACATGGCTGAGATCGACGACCACGTCGCCGGCGCCAGCCATGCGGTCGCCGCTGAAGCCGTGCCGTCCGTCGAGCCCGCTTTCGCGTCCGATATTGGCGTTGCCGTCGCCGGTTCGCTCGAGGACGTGTCCCCCTTCGAGGACGATCAGTCGATGGCGGACGAGCTTGCCGCCTCGCTCGACCAGGACCTTCGGATCGATGAGGAAGCCGAAGAGGCCCTGTACAGCGCTGCCGATACGCCCGCTTCTGTCGAGCCGGTTGCCTCCGATGACGAATTCGACGATGCGGTGGCAATGTCGCTTGAAGACGATCTGATGCTCGACGACCATTCGGCGGCGGAACAGTCATTCATGGCCGCCGATCCCGTCGAGCATGCCATGCCGGAGCAGGCGGCGGCGCTTGACGGCCAGGCAATCTCCGACGAGAGCTTTGCTGGCCTCGACGATGCCATGGCCGATGTCGACATGGATTTCGACGTTCGCGCGGATGAGCCGATCGCCTTCGACGAGCCGGAAGCGCATGAAGTGCTTGCCGATGCTGCGGACTCAACAAGCGAGATTTCCAACCCTGAAGGCCTGTCGGACGATGCCTTCGACCTGAACTTTGAAGATTCGTTCGCCGAAACGGTCGAAGAGCCGGTCGCCGAAGTTGCTGCCGCTACGATCCAGCCGGCGGCGCCAGAAGCCAATGTCGCGCCGGCGGTGCACGCCCCGATTGCGGACGAACGGAGCCTGGAAGACGAGTTGAATGCGCTGCTGGGCGCCATGACTTCCCGCACGGCGCCGGCGGCCAGCGAGCCTGTCACGGCTCAGCCGGCTGTCGCTGCCCCGCCGCCTGTTGCCGAGCCTGCCGAGGAACCGGCCGACCTTGTCGGCGACCTCGACTGGGATCTTGACGAAACCACGCCTGAGCAAAATCGACATGTTGGCACGGCCCAAGCGGCCGACGCGGATATTGACGATCTTATGCTTGATGAACTCCAGGATCCGAACTCGGACACCATTGGCGATGTCGATTTCGACGATGATGCGTTGGACGCGGCTTTGGCCCAGGGCCTTGATCCGCGTGACGAAGCCGCTCCCCGGGACAATTCGGCGGATTCTTTCGATTGGCTTGCGGAGCGTTCCCAACCGACAGAGCCGACGCGTTCGTGGAGCCGCGTGACGCCGGTTCCGCAGCAGCCGTCATTCAGCACGCAGCCTACGTTTAGCGCTCAGCCGGCCGCTTCGGTGGCATCATCCATGGCCGCAGCGCCGGCAGTCGCCGCCATGACGTCCTATGGTTCGTCCGAGCCGGTCGAAACCTTGGCTCCCGCTGCCCCAGTATCGGCGCCGCAATCGCGCCAGCCGGCGCGTTACGAAGACATGCCCGATGTCGAGACGGTCGATGTGCCCGAGCGTGTCGTGGCGCTGGCGGACGATCTCGATATCCCCGAACTGCACTTCGAGGAAGACCAGCCGGCGTCGCCTGGCTATGACGATCTCGATGCCGAGTTCTCCAGCCTTCTCTCCGAGATGAACGCGGTGGAGGTGACTGCCGCCCCCGCAAGCAACGCGGCCGGCGCGTCTTACGATGATGGCTCCTATGCCGCGGGCTTCAAGCCGGGCTATGACAGCCTCAAGCCGGGCTATGACGGGGTCAAGCCGGGCTATGACGGGGTCAAGTCGGGCTATGAGCCGGAAGCGCGAACCTATGCGGCGCGGCCGATGGAAATGTCTGCCCGCGCGGCGGCGCCCACGGGTTATGCCGACGCCTCGGGCTACGACCTCGACAACCTGCCGGGGAGCCAGCCGGCTTCCCAAGCCGATGATTTCACCGTCGATGAACTCGACTACGATCCCGAACTGGACGAGGAGATGGCTGTTCCGGGTCTCGGCGAGCGTGAGGCCGCAAGGCCGTCGCGCGGACGCGGCCTGTTCATCGCCGCGATTGTCGGCGCGGTCGCGGTCGCGGGCGGTCTCGGTGCCTTTGCGCTGTCCTTTGGCGGCAAGGGCGGCAGCGAAGCGCCCGTCATCGTCAAGGCCGACAACGCGCCGATCAAGGTCAAGCCGGAGAATCCGGGCGGTGCCGTGGTGCCGAACCAGGACAACAAGGTCTACGACGCGGTCAGGGGCGCCAAGCCCGCCGAGCCGGTCCAGGAAAAGCTGGTCACCAACACCGAAGAGCCGGTGGACGTGCAGGCGAAGGACCCGGCCCGCGCCATCGATCTTTCGCCGGACCAGAATGCAGCCGGCGCTGGAACCGATGTCGGCAATGCCGCGCCGATGGCTGGCGCTGCTTTGGCCGACAATACGGCGCCAGCTCCCAAGTCCGAGGACCGCATCGCGCAGGTGCTGCAGGATGCAGACAAGGGCACAAATGCCGATGTCGTCGCCATTGCACCGCGCAAGGTGAGGACCATGGTGGTCAAGTCGGACGGTTCGCTGGTGCCGCGTGAAGATCCGGCGGCGCCCGCCGCTCCGCAAGTGGCCGCTACCGAGCCGGTCGATCCGGCGCCGCAGCATGTCGCCCCGGCGGCGCAAGCCGATGCCGACCAGACCGGTACCGTGGCGCCTGCCGCCGCCCAGGCGGACGACGAGCCGGCCCTCAAGCCGGTGGCCAAGCCGAAGGCCGAGGCCAAGGCCCAATCGGCCAACACGCCGGCAAAGGTTCCGCTCGCGCCGCAGCGTCCGTCCGACCAGCCGGTCGATGTCGTCGGCGAGGTCAAGCCCGATCAGGTTGCGTCCATCGATCCGGCATCGACCGCGGCCGGCGGTGGCTCGTGGTCGATGCAGATCGCCTCGCAGCCGACCGTCGAAAGCGCCCAGTCCAGCTATCAGGATCTGCAGCGCCGCTATGGCAGCGTGCTTGCCGGGCGTACCGCCAACATCGTCAAGGCCGAGATCGCCGGCAAAGGCACGTTCTACCGCGTGCGCGTTCCGGCCCAGTCACGCAATGACGCGATCAATTTGTGCACCAGCTACAAGGCAGCCGGCGGCAACTGCTTCGTCTCGCGCTAAAGCCGGAGTCAACCGATTGAAAGCCGGCGCGGTCCACCGCGCCGGCTTTTTTCATGGGGAAAGCAGATCCGGCGTTGCCCTGGATGAATCCCTGGCGATTCCCTTTGATCGCACAAAGCCCTAAACTGCCGACATGACCGAATCAAAATCCATGATCCTCGGCTGCGCCGGGAAATCGCTCACCCGCGAAGAAATCAATTTCTATCGCAATGAATGCCCGTGGGCCTTCATCCTGTTTGCGCGCAACATCGGCGAGACCGAACAGATCCGCGATCTGGTCGCCGAGATGCGAGACTGCATAGGGCGTCCGGACGCGCTGGTGTTCATCGATCAGGAAGGCGGCCGTGTGCAGCGCTTGCGGCCGCCGCTGGCGCCGAACTATCCAGCCGGCGGCGCGCTGGGCGCGCTGTGGCGCGACGATCATGATGCCGGCGCCCGCGCGGCCTGGCTGATGGCGCGGCTGCATGCTTTCGACCTGTTACGCTACGGCATCACAGCCGATTGCCTGCCGGTGCTCGACGTGCCGATCGAAGGCGCCAGCGATGTCATCGGCGCGCGTGCCTACGGCAAGGACCCGCGACCGGTGATCGAGCTCGGCCGTGCAGCCGCGGAAGGGCTGATATCGGGCGGCGTGCTGCCGGTCATGAAGCATATTCCGGGCCATGGACGTGCCTTTGCCGACACGCATTTTGAACTGCCAGTGGTCAATGCCTCGCTCAGTGATCTGCAGCGGCATGATTTCGCCCCGTTCAAGGAGCTTAGCCATCTGCCGATGGCGATGACTGCGCATGTCGTCTACAGCGCGATCGACCCTAACAATCCGGCGACCACCTCCGGCAAGGTCATCGACGAGATCATCCGGCGCGAAATCGGCTTCGACGGACTGCTGATGAGCGACGACACATCGATGAAGGCACTTTCTGGGGATTTCCCGACAAAGGCGGCCTCGATCCTTGCGGCGGGCTGCGATCTGGTCCTTCACTGCAACGGCGTTTTCGAGGAGATGGCCGGCATCGCATCGCGCACCACGGGGCTTGAGGGCACGTCGCTGGAGCGCGCCAAGCGGGCGCTGACCTATATAAAGGACCGTGACACGGTCGAAGAAACCGAAATACGCGCCGAATTCGCCACCTACTTCGATGCGGTGGCATAGCAAGGGAAAGTGACAGGCAGTGGCGGAGACATTGGAAAGCAAGGCCGCGAAGGCCGCACCGATGGACCGTCTCTGGGCCGAAAATGACGATTCACGCGTCACCGGCGACCCGTCGCTGGTCGTCGACGTGGCCGGCTTCGAAGGTCCGCTCGATCTTCTGCTGCATCTTGCCCGCACCCAGAAAGTCGATCTGGCGCGCATTTCGATCCTGGCGCTGGTCGAGCAATATCTGACCTTTGTCGAGACGGCGAGGGCGCTCAGGCTGGAGCTTGCCGCCGACTATCTGGTGATGGCGGCATGGCTGGCCTTCCTCAAGTCCAAGCTCCTGATCCCCAAGCAGCCAGGCGACGAGGGCGAAAGCGGCGAGGAACTGGCGGCGGTGCTGCAGTTCCGACTGAAGCGGCTGGAAGCCATGCGCGACGCCTCGGCGCGTCTGGTCAACCGCAACCGGCTCGGCCGCGACGTGTTCGCGCGCGGCATGCCGGAAATGGTCATCATCGAAAAGCGCAACGCCTATTCTGCCTCGCTCTACGATCTCTTGACCGCCTATGCCCAGCAGCGCCAGAAGCAGGCGATCAACAATGTGACCATCGCCAGGCGCGGTGTCTGGTCGCTCAAGGACGCGCGCGACATCCTGACCCGCCTTGTGGGAGCCGTGAGCGACTGGACGACGATGGAGAGTTTTCTGATCGCGTACATGACCAGTCCCGAGGAGCGGCGCACGGCGATCGCGAGCTCGTTCGCTGCCACGCTGGAACTGGTGCGCGAAGGCAAGATGGATGTGCGGCAGGATCAGACGTTCGCGCCGATCTACCTGCGCGGCCGAACGCAGACAATCAAGGCAGTCGAGGTGGCATCATGAGCGAACGCGCCAACGCTTCGGTTGTCCCGTTCAAGATCGGCGATGAACCCGAAGAGGGCCCGCCTTCCCAGGATCCGGCCGAGCAGCAGCTACAAAACCCGGCCGAACGGCTGCATCTGGCCGAGGCTGTGCGCATGGCCGAGGCGATCGTGTTCGCCAGCGCCGAACCCGTCAGCGAAAAGCAGCTTGCGGCACGCCTGCCGGACGGCATCAACATCGCCCTGGCCATGGCCGAGCTGCAGCAGATCTATGCGCGGCGCGGCGTCAATCTGGTGCGTGTCGGCGATGCCTGGGCGTTCCGCACCGCCGGCGACCTGGCTTTCCTGATGAGCAGGGATACCGTCCAGCAAAGGAAGCTCTCCCGCGCGGCTCTCGAAGTGCTGGCGATCATTGCCTATCACCAGCCGGTGACGCGTGCCGAGATCGAGGACATCCGCGGCGTCGAAACCTCGAAAGGCACGCTCGACACGCTGCTGGAAACGGAATGGGTGCGCATGCGCGGCCGGCGAAAGACACCCGGACGCCCGGTCACCTACGGCACCACGGAGACCTTCCTCGACCATTTCGCGTTGGAAGAGATCCGCGATCTTCCCGGCATGGAGGAACTGAAGGGGGCCGGCCTGCTTTCGGGCCGCATGCCGTCGAATTTCTCCATTCCGCAGCCTCCGGCCGATCCCGATGCATTGACCGACGACGAGGATGCGCTGACCGATATCGATCTCGAGGAACTCGGCCTGCTGACGCCGCGCGTCACGGAAGATTGACTGGCATTGGCGGCCGATCTGTCGAGGATGCGCGGATTCGTAGCGGGGCCGCCGCGTCGAAAATGCGTGACATCCGCCACCCTTTCATAAACTCTGTCGCAGTTGTGTTTGAATCCCAACGCGAAAACGCATAGATCATCGCCAGGGAAAACATTCGAGAGAGATTTGCTATGGGTTCATTTTCGATTTGGCACTGGATGATCGTGCTGGTGATCGTGCTTTTGGTGTTCGGCCGCGGCAAGATTCCCGAGCTGATGGGCGACATGGCCAAGGGCATCAAGAGCTTCAAGAAGGGCATGGCCGACGACGACGTTGCCGAAGACAAGCGCACCGTCGAACATCGTGCCGACGAGACCGTTGCGGCCGCGAAGGAAAAGGCCAGCAAGAGCTGAGCCCAAAGGTTCTAGTCGGAACAGAGTGTCATGTTTGAAGTCGGCTGGACCGAAATGCTGGTCATCGCGATCGTCATGATCGTGGTCGTCGGGCCCAAGGATTTGCCCAATATGCTGCGCACCTTCGGCCGCACGACGGCGAAGCTGCGCGCCATGGCATCCGATTTCCAGAAACAGTTCAACGAGGCGCTGAAGGAAGCCGAGCTCGACGACGTCAAGAAGTCCGTCGACGAGCTCAGGGGCATGAGCCCGATGGCCGAGATCAGGAAGCAGCTCAATCCGTTCGAACAGGCCGCGGCCGACGTTCGCTCCGGCGTCGACGCGGCGATGAAGCCGAAGCCGGCAGCCGATCCGGCAACGCCAGCCGCTTCGACCCCGCAGGCGGCCGAGCCGCTGAAGAACGGTGCAACGACCATGCCCGGCGTCAACGGACCGGAAGCAGCGCCGGCAGCGCCGATTTTCCCGGCGATGACCGACGAATCGGTGGTGACGTCATCAGTGCCGACGACACCCGTCGTGGCGCCGAAGGCGTCCACGGCGAAGAAGGCAGCCAAGCCTGCACCGTCAAGGGCGACGCCGGCTATAAAGGCTTCGGCAAATGGCGCTAAAGCTCCTGCAAAAACGGTCACCGCTAAGGCCACGCCTGCGGCCAAGGTGCCAGCGAAGCCGGTGACGGCGGCAATGCCTGAAACGCCCAGGGCCAAGACGCCCGCTGCGGCCAAGGTGATCGCGTCCAAGACCGTAGCGACCAAGACGGGGGCGAAAATCGAACCGAAACCTGCTGCGGCCAAGAAGCCGGCGGCCAAGAAGACGGCTGGAGCCGCCAAGTGAGCGTTTCGGACACCGAAAAGGACGAGATCGAGAAATCGTCGGCGCCGCTGATGGAGCATCTGATCGAGCTGCGCCGGCGGCTGATCTGGTCGCTGGGCGGTTTCTTCGTTGCCTTCCTGGTCTGTTTCTTCTTCGCCAAGAAGCTGTTCAACCTTCTGGTCGTCCCGTTCAAATGGGCGACGCAGTGGGCAGGCCTCGATCCGCACAAGGTCGAGCTGATCTACACGGCGCCGCAGGAATTCTTCTTCACGCAGGTCAAGCTCGCCATGTTCGGCGGCATGGTGATCGCCTTTCCGCTGATCGCCACGCAGATCTACAAATTCATCGCGCCCGGCCTCTACAAGAACGAGCGCAACGCCTTCCTGCCGTTCCTGATCGCGTCGCCAATCCTGTTCCTGATGGGTGCGTCGCTGGTCTATTTCTTCTTCACGCCGATGGTGATGTGGTTCTTCCTCGCCATGCAGCAGGCCGGCACCGACGATCAGGTGCAGATTTCGCTGCTGCCAAAGGTGTCGGAATATCTCAGCCTGATCATGACGCTGATCTTCTCCTTCGGCCTGGTGTTCCAACTGCCGGTGGTGACCAGCCTGATGACACGCGTCGGCATGCTGTCGTCCAAGGGGCTGGCCGAGAAGCGCAAATGGGCGATCGTCATCGCCTTCGTCGTCGCGGCGGTGCTGACGCCGCCCGATCCGATGAGCCAGATCGGCCTCGCCATTCCGACCATCCTTCTCTACGAGGTCTCCATCTGGGCTGCCCGGCTGATCGAGCGCGATCAGGAAAAGCAGCGCGTGGCACGCGAGAAGCAGGACGCGGCGGAAGAGGTCGCCGAGAAGAAGCCGGCGGACGCGTCCTCCACCTGAACGGCGCCGCCGCGTCTGGCCAGCCTCGATAGGAATTTTTTCTTGACCTGGTGAGGGCAGCTATGCTATGATTCTCGGTATGGTGCTGACTTGCGCCAGCGACCCGCCGTAGAGGCGGGTTTTTCATTTCAGGCTCTCCTCCGCCTTCAGCCGAAAGCGCGTCAAAGCGTGATCGCATGCTTGCGTTCCCCATGCCCCATCTTGCATCGATCGAGGATGCGGTTTACGCCCTCTGGCTGAAACGCATCGCACTGAAAGCGATGCGTTTCACTTTTGTTTGAAGCATGTCGTTGTCCCAAACCGCTGCGCACTTTGGGCGACATGCTACCCCGGAGCGTTCAAACCATGCTTGACATCAAATGGATTCGCGACAACCCGAAGGCCCTTGTCGAGGCGCTGGTGAAGCGCTCGTGGTCGGCTGACGAGGCGCAGTCCACGGTCGGCGGGCTGATCGCCTCGGACGAGGCGCGGCGCGAACACGTTACCGAGCTACAGACCAAGCAGGAGCGCCGCAATGCCGCGTCGAAAGAGATCGGCAACGCCATGCGTTCGGGCGATGCCGCCCTGGCCGAGACGCTGAAAGCCGAAGTCGGCGAGATCAAGGTCTTCATCCAGAACGGCGAGGCGCGCGAACGCGAGCTCGACAAGGCGCTGAACGATGCGCTGGCGGTGCTGCCCAACGTACCGTTCGACGACGTGCCTGTCGGCAAGGACGAGCACGACAATGTCGTCAAGCACATCGTCGGCAAGGTACCGACGCGGCCGAACTGGGTGAAGGAGCACTTCGAGATCGGCGAAGCGCTCGGCATGATGGATTTCGAGCGCGCGGCAAAGCTGTCGGGCTCGCGCTTTACGGTGCTGAAAAACGGACTGGCGCGGATGGAGCGCGCGCTCGGCCAATTCATGCTCGACTTGCATACGACCGAACACGGCTACGAGGAAGTGATACCGCCGTTGATGGTCAAGGACGATGTTTTGTTCGGCACCAACCAATTGCCGAAGTTCGAGGAAGATCTGTTCTTTACGCCGCACGGGGAGGGCAGGCTTGGCCTGATTCCCACCGCCGAGGTCCCACTCACCAACCTTGTGCGTGAGGAAATCACCGCGCATGAAAAACTGCCGCTGCGCTACACCGCGCTGACACCGTGCTTCCGTTCGGAAGCGGGCTCGGCCGGGCGCGACACGCGCGGCATGCTGCGCCAGCATCAGTTCTACAAGGTCGAGCTGGTGTCGATCACCGATCAGGAATCGTCACTTGCCGAGCATGAGCGGATGACGCAATGCGCCGAGGAAGTGCTGAAACGGCTCGGCCTGCCGTTCCGCACCATGACGCTCTGCACCGGCGACATGGGTTTTGGCGCACGCAAGACCTACGACATCGAGGTCTGGCTGCCCGGCCAGAACGCCTATCGCGAGATCTCGTCCTGCTCGGTGTGCGGCGATTTCCAGGCGCGCCGCATGGACGCCCGCTACAAGGACAAAGACGGCAAGGGCAACCGCTTCGTCCACACGCTCAACGGCTCGGGCACAGCCGTTGGCCGCGCGCTCATCGCCGTCATCGAAAACTACCAGAACGAGGATGGCAGCGTAACCATTCCTGAAGTGCTGCGGCCTTACATGGGCGGTCTGGAAAAGATCGAAGCGAAATAATGCGTATCCTCCTGACCAATGACGACGGCATTCATGCCGAGGGCCTGGCGTCGCTCGAACGCGTCGCACGTACGCTGTCCGACGATGTCTGGGTGGTGGCGCCCGAGCAGGACCAGTCCGGCTATGCGCATTCGCTGTCGATCTCGGAGCCGCTGCGGCTGCGCAAGATTGGCGAGAAGCATTTTGCCGTGCGCGGCACGCCGACCGATTGCGTCATCATGGGCGTCAAGAAGATCCTGCCTGGCGCACCCGACCTGATCCTGTCCGGCATCAATTCGGGCGCCAACATCGCCGACGATGTCACCTATTCCGGCACCGTTGCAGGCGCCATGGAGGGCGCGCTGCTCGGCATTCGCTCGATCGCGCTCAGCCAGGGCTACAGCTATGTCGGCGAAGATCGCGTCGTGCCCTACGAGACGACGGAGGCGCTGGCGCCGGCGCTGCTGAAGAAACTTGTCGCGACGCCATTGCCCGACGGCGTGCTGCTCAACGTCAATTTTCCCAACTGCACGCCCGAGGAAGTCGCAGGCACGGTGGTCACCTCGCAGGGCAAGCTCGTGCACTCCCTGTGGGTCGACGAGCGCCGTGACGGGCGCGGCCTGCCTTACTACTGGCTGCGTTTCGGCCGCGAGCCGGTCGAAGGCAAGCAAGGCACCGACCTCTACGCCTTGCGCAACCGGCTGGTGTCGGTGACGCCGCTGCAGCTCGACCTTACCGCCCATGAAATCCGTGACCAACTGAGCAAGGCGCTCGCATGAACCAGGGCCTCCCGATCGACGACCGCGAAGGTTTTGCCGCCTTTCTGCTGCGTCTGCGCGGCCGGGGGACTGTGCCGAAGGCGCTGATCGCGGCCTTCGAGGCGACGCCGCGGCGCGGCTTCCTGGCGGCCCAGTTCCATCAGATCGCCTGGTCGGACCGCATGCTGCCGATCGAATGCGGCGAGGCGATCGAAGGCGCCGACATGCAGGCGGCGGTGATCGCCGCACTCACCATCGAGCAGGGCAACCGCGTGCTCGAGATCGGCACCGGCTCGGGCTACACCTCGGCGGTGATGTCGCGGCTGGCCGCGCGGGTCATCACCACCGATCGCTACAAGACGCTCGCCGAGCAGGCGCGGCAACGCTTCGAGGCGCTCGGCATCGGCAATGTGATCGTGCGCCACGCCGATGGTTCCGGCGGGCTGCCGAATGAAGGGCCATTTGACCGCATCGTCGCCTGGGCTGCCTTCGACAGCCTGCCGCGTTTCCTGCTCGACCAGTTGTCGAGCGGCGGTATCGTCATCGCTCCGATCGGCCCCGAAGAGGGCGAACAGGTGCTGGCCAAGCTGACCAAGGTCGGCAGCCGCTTCGAGCGTGAAGACATCGGCCTCGTTCGCCTGCAGCCGATCCTGCGCGGTGTTGCCGCTGTTATCTAGCGCGGATGTCGATGTTCGGCCGCGTCGTGCGCCCGCCTTCGACCCCGGCTGACCTGACCCGAAATCTTCGCACGGCTCGCTCTCTAATATTTTAAGAAAAATTGCGTCGGATTCCATGAGGTTAACCGTCGAGTAACATTAACGCGCTTTAATCATGCCTAGTTTGTACCGGGTATGTGCGGGTTAGTGCGATGCAACTCAGTGTTTTGAAGACAAACGGTCGCAATCTGGCGCGAGGCTGCGCCATTCTGATGGTCGCGGGTGCTGCTGCGGGGTGCAGTTCCCAGGTTTCGCGGTTCAATGGCGTCGACGACGTCTTTACATCCTCGACCAACAATCAGCGCGCCATCATCAACAAGCAGGATGCCGTACAGCAGCCCTATCCGGGCGATGTCGCCGCCGCTCCGATCGATGGCAGCCATACACAATCGGTCAGCCGCTCCAGCCTCGAGCCGGTCTCGACGCGGCCGCTGCCGCCGCCCGTTGCCCAAGCGCAGCAGGCGCCGGCATCGAAGCCGGTGCGCACCGCATTGGCCCCGGCACCGCATGTCGACAGGACCACGACCGGCACCGTCGCTCCGGCGGCGTCGCCTTTCAAGGTTTCGCAACCTGACGAACCCCGCGTGGCTGCTTCCGGCACTCCGCATGCAACCGAGATCGTCGTCAGGGACGGCGAAACGATCGGCGGCCTGGCGCAGCGCTACAAGGTGCCGTCCGACGTGATCATGAAGGTCAACGGGCTGAGCGCGACCAAGGGGCTGAAGACCGGCCAGAAGCTGGTCATCCCGGCCTATGCCTATTCCAGCAAGAGCGAGGCGAAGGTCGCGGATGCCAAGCCGGCGAAAGACGGCAAGCACAACCTGCCGGCCACTGCGCCGGACAAGGTCGCCGTTCTGCCGCAGCAGCCGAAGCCTAAGGAAGGCAAGCCCGCCGCTCAGGTCGACGCGTCGGCCGCAGCAAACCAGCCCAAGGAGCCCAAGCCGCAGGTTGCCAAGACGACCGGCGCTGCCGGGACCTACACGGTCCAGTCGGGCGACACGATGTCTTCGATTGCCAGGAAGACCGGCGTCGGCGTCGTTGCTCTAAAGCAGGCCAACGGGATGAAGGACGGACTGCTCAAGATCGGCCAGACCCTGAAGGTGCCGGCCGGCGGAACCGCGACCGTCGCCGCTGCCAAGCCGGCCAAGGTCGATCCGGTGACGACGGCCACCACGCAGCCCGCGGCAAAGACCACGCCGTCTGAAACGCTGGCGTCCTACACC
>NZ_RZQT01000041.1:0-47988 GCF_003998485.1 Mesorhizobium sp. M7A.F.Ca.CA.001.04.2.1 | reverse complement strand
GCGCAGGAAGGCGGCGGTCTTCAGCAGGTTCTCGGTCTTGGGCAGATTGCGGCCGGTTTCCCAGTTGCCGACGGCGGCGACATCGGTGTCGTTGTGCTCGGCGATGTGGCGCATGACCAGGCCGCGCTGCTTGCGCGCCTTGCGGATCGCCGCTCCGACCTTGATCGACAGTTCCGTTTTTGCCATGGCGCCCATGTGAGGGATGAAAGCCGCTCTCGTCTATGAAAGAATGGCTTGCATCTATTTTCGAGTTATGCTTATATCCGGTCATGCAAAACCTGTCCAGCTTTGATGGCGCCGAGTCGCCGGCCTCACGCGAGGCGCGCCCGGCGTTCATAACCGCCCATTCCCTTTCATCCCAGCCGTCCTCCTCCCCGGCCCGGATGAAGCCCGAGGCCCAGTGCCTGACCGCACCAGCCTCGGGTCCGGTCCGCCGCCTGTCTCCGGCGACCGGAACGGCCGGAGCCGCCGCTCCCAGCGGCTTCGGCCCCCAATTCGGCCGGCATGGCGCCGGCTCTGTTTTTGCGGCAGGCCGATCCTGCATCCGCACCGAGGACGGCACCGTCATCCTGTTCGACAGGCTGACGGGCAGGGCGGTTTCCGCCCTGGACAGAAACACGGCCGAAGCGCGGCTTCTGCACCTTGCCGGCGGGAAATCGGCCCAAGCCGGCTGAGGCTGGTCGGCTGAGAGCCGGCTCTTGAAAAACAACTGACTGCGGCCTGGCGACCGGGTCGAACCTTGACGCTGCCCGACGGCGCGCGGCCGAACTTTGGATGGAGCTGGATATGGCAAGCTATAGCGACGCGGAATTGCACGAGATCGCCCGCTGGCTGAAGGATGGGTTCTCAGCCTCCAGGATTGCAGTCGCGTTCAGCGCGTTGCGCGGCAGTCCGGTGTCGCGCGACGCCATCATCGGCATCGTGCACCGCAACGCCATGCTCGGCGCGATCGGCTTTGCCAATGGCAAGGGGCCGCCGCCGCGATCCAGGCAGGCCGTGGGCAAGCGCGCTGGAAGCAAGCGGGCGAGTGGCGCGTCGGCGAAAGCGACGCCTGTCGTCGGCAAGATGGAGGGCGTGCTTGCCGCCAAGGACATCCATGCGCGTGAAGTGGCCCGGCCCAGGCGCGCGCATTCGTTGGTGCGCGAGGTGGGCGTGCTGATCGCCGACGGCGTGGCCTATCGCCTGGAGGCGCCGACGCCGCCGCGCGCGGCCATCGGCCGGCAGCCGCATGGCGTGGCGATGCGCTTCATCGATTGCCTGTTTTCACGCTGCCGTGCGCCGCTGGATCTGACGGTGGAGGTGGATCCGGACATTTCTATTGCCGAAGAGGGGGCGCCAGGCAGCCGCCCAGGCGCCGACATGCTGTGCTGCGGCATGCGCACCAGGGCGCTGAAAAGCTATTGTACCTACCACCAGGCGCGCTTCCAGCGCCGCGTATTTGTTGCGAAGGGGTGAGGTTTGATCTCTTCTCCCCCGTTCACGGGGAGAAGGTGCCGGCAGGGCAATGAGGGGCAGCGCTGACGAGGCAGGATGGAAGCTGACATGAAATTCAAGCATCCGATTCAGATGCCACTTACCGAAGCGCTGGCGCCGCCCCTCATTGCCCTGCCGGGCGTTCGCTGTTCGAAAAGCCAAGCAATTGGCTTTTCGTCCGCTGCTCGGATCACACCTCACCCCCGTAAACGGGGAGAAAGAAGCAAAGCCCTATTTCGGCATCTGCCGGCCTTGCTTGGGCGTGCGGCTCTGCATGCTCCTTGCGTCCATCGCCATCGGCGGGTTGCCCTCGCCGACCAATATGCCGGTCACCCGGGCAAAGCCGGTAAACACCTTCATGGCGTCGGCTTCGGAAATCTGGGCGGCAATCGCCGCGCTGCAGGCGTTCAACGCGCTGCGGTAGACATGACCGCGCCGCTCCAGCGGCCAGCGCTGGAGAAAATCGGCGGCTTCGCTGACGCTTTCGATCTCTTCGATCTCATCTTCCACCCGCACTTTGAGCGGCACTCCGGTTTTCATCGTACCCACGGCGTTCACCTTCGCTTTGCGCGCGGCTCCAGCTACCGCACCCATAAACGCGCCCCGCTGGGGGCCGGTTGCATCAATTTTTCGGGCGGCGCCCGCTCCTCACGGGCTAGCCACCGCATCCAGCCAGTCATGGGCGCGGCTTTTGGGCCTGTCGACCAGTATGTTCTGCTGCTTGGCCGCCCTGGTGAAGGCGTCGAACGCGATGCGCTGGCAGCAGATGCCGTCCACGGCGAGCGTAACCAGCCGGGAAGCCTCGAGATAGCCAGGCGCTGTCTTGTCGGGCCATTGGTGGCGCAGTGCCTCGGCGGCTCCGGCCACCGAACTGACCAGCATGGTTTTGTTGTCGCAAAAGCGCACGGTAACCGGCATGAAGGCTGTCATCGGCGAACCTCCCCTTGGCATGGACGCGACATAACGTCGAAAACTCGCGCCGGTTCCATCAGCCTGGATGCCGGACGGCAGGGATGCTGGCGCGGCGGCGAAGAGGCGACGACCTACGGTTCATTGAAGGCCAACCGAGCAGCGCTCCGCTCCGCTCTGCCACCGCGTGGGGAGATGCCCGGCAGCGCCGAGGGCGCGCGAAGGATCGCCACGTGCCGGCCTCCACCACCCATCCCAACCAGGAGCCTTCCATGAGCAAAAAGACCAGACCCGCAAAACCGCAGGCGCCGAAATTGCCGAAGGGCGAGGCCGAGCAGGTGCGCATACGCCGCGAGATCGGCCATGATTTCGCGCTCAGGGATGACGCCTTCGGCCGCAAGCGGCTGGCAGCGGGCACGCTGGAGGCTGCGCGTGTCTACGAAGTGTCGAATGACGGCTGCGCCGCGACCGGCGGCATCGTGCGGCTGCGCGCCATCGATGCGCTCGTCGGCATCACCTCGCTGTCGCGCCAGCAGCGCGAGGCAGGCCTGCGCTACCGCGAGGATTTCCGCTGCAGTCAGCAGGCTGATGTCAAGCCGATGCGCTGGACCGAGCGCATCGACGGCGGCCGCGAGGGCGGCGGCATCGCCGACAGCGTTCTCGACGCCGGCAGGGCCTATGCCGCCGCCACAAGAGCGTTAGGCCATTGGGAGGTGGCCGCCGTGGTACGACAAGTCTGCTGCGCGGACGGTTCCCTCAAGCGCCTGTCCGAGCAAACCGGCGAGGGCCGGAACGTGGTGACGAAGCTGCTGAAGGTGGGGCTGGATCTGTTGGCAGTGCATTACGGGATGATGATGAGGAGGCGGGTGGGGTGAGCGGCGCAAATATCCGGCCGGCGGCGCCGGCCGGATCATTTTTCACAGGATCAGATCATCGGCAGACGCGGATTTCCTCGACGATCCTGTGGTGATGGCGCCAATGCTTGACCAGTGCGATGTGGCAACGGTGGTGACGGTGGTAATAGCGCGGCCTGTAGCCGTTGTCATAGGCGTCGTACTGGTAATAAGGGCGATAGTAGCGATCGCCATAGTCGTAACCATTGTAATAATCGTCGCCGTAATAGTCGTCTGCATAGCCGCCAATGCCGATACTGATACGGCTGCGGGCGTCGGAGGGGGCGATCATCGCCGCCGCCGAAGCAATGGCGATAACCGAAACAAGCAGGAGCTTTTTCATAGCTGCCTCCTTTTCAAGGTTAGGCTAATATAACTGCCGAGTTGCAGCCTCGTTCCACAGATTCGTAAGATGTGACGAACAATGCAGACCGGGGCGCAGATGCCCAGGCGCCTAAAACAAGGCCCTCTCCAATGGCCCCGCCAGTGTCTCGGCAAAGCCTGTCGCCAGATGGTGCCTGTCACGAAACGCCAGCTTGCCTGATATGACGACGTGGCACGTGGTCGGGCCGCAGAATTGGTTGGTGAGGTCGATGTAGCGGGTGTCGGGCACGCTGGTCACCACGGCGCGCTCGGTGGCGGCGGTGCTGTCGTTGGCGGCTTCGGCCCTTGGCGTGTCGCAGTGCGGCGAGGGTGCCTCGCGCCACCACAGGGTGCGCGCCACGCAGGAGCCGGCGAAGCTGGCGTTGATCGGCGTGTCGCGGATGACTGCCGTCTCGACACCGGCCCGGCTGAAGGCCTGCAAGGTCGAGCGCAGGCCGGCCTGCCAGCGCGCTACTTCGGCGGTGCGTTCGGCGGCGGGCAGATCGCGGGTCAGATTGCCGATGGAAAATTCGGAGATCACCACCAGGCGCGGCTTGCGGCGGATGATCTCTGATATGGCCTGCTCGCGCCAGGCGTCGCATTCGGTGTAGTCGCGCTTCAGCACCGTGTTGAAGGTGGAGAGCCGCGAGGCGCGGCACGATGATTTGAGATAGGTGACCACCTTGGTGTCGTTGCGCCTGGCTGCTTCGATCAGCGGCGTCGACCAGTGGTCGGCGTGCGAATCGCCGAACAGCACGATGGTGCGGGTGGCATCGGCCGGGCCGAACATGCAGGGTTTCGGCGTCACCGTTTGGAAGTCGGCCAGGCAGTTCTTGTCGACGGCCCGCGCGATGGAAGGTCTTTCGGCCGCCTGCTCGATGCCGCGCTGCTCGGGACCGATGTTGCGCGTGGCCAGATGCGCATTGGCGTAGGCGACCGCCACGCCGGCACCGGTCAGCGCCAGCGCGGGTGCGAGCGCGCGAGCGCCCACCGTCAGCCAGGCGCCGCGTCGTGCCGGGTTCTCGATGAGGTGATAGGTGAGCACCGACAGCGCCAGCGCCAGCACGCCGCAGCCCAGCCGCTGCGGCACCGTAAGATCGGGCGTCAGCATCCCGGCGTAGACGATGACCGGCCAGTGCCAGAGATAGAGCGAATAGGAGAGCGTGCCGATCCATTGCAAGGGCGGCAGCGACAAAGCGGTGGCCGGGCCAAGGACGTGCCGGTCGGTCCGCCCGTTGGTCTGTTCCCCGCAGCCGCCGCTCAGCAGCACCAGCACGGTGCCGGCAACCGGCAGCAGTGCATACCAGCCGGGGAAGGGCAGGTCCTCGTTCAACAGGCGATAGGCGGTCGCGATCAGCGCCAGGCCGAGCCAGCCAAGGGCTGGCCGCAGCCAGATGCGGTGCTGCAGCAAAGCCATGGGGACCAGCGTCGCCAGGCCGCCGGCAGCGAACTCCCAGGCGCGCAGCGGCGAGAAATAGAAGGCCCAGGCCGGCGCCGGGCTGGTCAGCCACAGGCAGGCGGCGAAGGAGGCGAGGCCGACCACGCCGATCATGGCTGCGGCCGTTCGCCGGCCCGGCCGCAGCCAGGCGGCCAGCAGAAGCAGCGCCGGCCAGGCTAGATAGAACTGCTCCTCCACCGACAGCGACCAGAAGTGGATGAAGGGATTGCTGGTGGCGTCGGCGGCGAAATAGTCGAACGACCAGCGCAGCAGCCACAGATTGATGGCATAGGCGGAGGCAAACATGGCGCCGCGCGAATAGAGCGCCTGCTCCTGCGGCGCCAGGATGAAGTAGCCGGCGGCCAGCGTGACCAGGATGACGAACAAAGCTGCCGGCAGGAGCCGCCGCGCGCGCCTGGCATAGAAGCGCCAGAGGTCGAGCCGGCCGGTCTCGCCGAGCTCCTGCATGAGGTGGGTCGATATCAGCCAGCCCGAGATGACGAAGAAGATGTCGACGCCGGCAAAGCCGCCGGGGAGCGCGGTGAGGCCGAAATGGTAGGCGACGACGCCGCCGACGGCGAGCGCGCGCAATCCTTGTATGTCCGGCCGGAACGATGCTGCCACGACGGCTCCCTCGTGCAAGCCCAGCCCCTGTGCAATGTCGGCGGTGCAGGCCGATATCGCAATGCAACAAATTTATCGCAGTGCAACATGGCAGAAATGGGGAGATGGGCCGGGTGCCGGCCGGGCCCGATCCTTGCGTGGCTGGCTTGTCTGCACACCTGCGGCAGACGCAAAACAGCCCCGCGCGGGGCTGTTTCTCATTCGGGTTGCTGGACTGCTACTTGCTGCCGCCGTTCGCTTTCACGCTGCTGCAGAATTCGGGATGGCTGTTGGCCGCAGTGGCGTCCTTCGCCTCGTCCTCGCAGGCCTTCATCATCGCGGTCTGGTCGTCCGGCGTAAGGGCCTTCCAGGCTTTCACGAAGTCGTCGTTGCTGACCATCGTCTTCATGCTGCTATCGGTGTAGAAGGGCTGCATCTTGGCTGGATCGTCGAGAGCCGACGTTTTGGCAAACGCCGCGCCGCCGACCATCGAAAGTGCCATGGCGCCCAAGCAGATCATCTTGATGTTCATGGGTACTCTCCTGTTGCTTTGGGATCGTCGAAGCAACGATCCATTGGAAAACGACAGGTTTGGGTGAAAGTTCCGGCATTTTTTGCGCAGAAAAGCCGAAACGAGGAAAAATATAGCCGAAAAACTTGAAACTTTCCCCGATTTTTCCCGTAGGGAGGCGAGTTTATCGGGTCCCTCGTGCGAGACTGACCACCAGTCGATCGACGCTGGGGTCGTCGAGGCTGACGATATGGGCCATCTGCAGCGCCCGCTTCATGCTGACCCTGGTGAAGTCCTGCCGCATGATGACCGGCACAAAGGCCGGCCCCGATCCTGTGAGGACGATCGCCCTGCCGACCAGAACCGGTTCGGAGATGGGAGCCCACTGTACGGTCATGATCGAGGGCTCGCTTGTCTGGCGGCGGTTGATGCCTGTGAAATAGATCCAGTTCAGGCGCGAGATCGCTACGCCGTAGTGGTTGCCGGGCATTCTGGCGCCACCCTGGCCATCGCCCGGGGCCCACCGCGTCACCCGCCTGAAGGTGACCAGCTCGGCCTCACGTCGCAGGAAGGTGACCGAGCGCATCAGAAGGTCGGGGCGGCCGGGGACCGAAAAATAGGTGAAATAAGTGCCGCCGGCGATGGCGGGCGACGGCGGCCGCACCATGTTTTCGTACAGTGCCTCGCGCAGCGATGCGTTGCCGTCGCCCTTGGCTGCGGGAACAGCCGGCTCGCGATACAGCTCGTTTTCGTCGATCTTGAAATAATCGCAGATCAGCCTGGCGGTGGTTTTGTTGGGCACCGCCTTGCCTTGCAGATAGCGCTCGAACTGGGTGCGATTGATGCCAAGCTCACGGCACACCGCGCTGACGGAAGCGTGGCGCTGGACCAGCCGCCTGAGATTGGCGGCGAGATTCTCGCGAATTGGCACGACATCTCCCCGACAGACGTACGGACCAGCATTCAAGCGATAGCTTATATACACTTGCATGCCGCGGCGCTGGCGCGAAGATGGACCTTTGGCCAATAGGCAACGATCCCGTAGAGCGTAGGCTGTACGATTCTGACAGTCCGGCTATGCAAGCCGTGTAAATGGGCGTATTTCGGTGGCAAGAGCGACCTCGGATCGGCCTCTCGACATCCTGTAATGGAGGGCGGTTTGGATCATACCGGCCTGGTCGAGCTTCTGGACTACACGCAGGCGCAATTGACGAAGATCCGCCAGGCGGTCGCGTCAAGCGATCACGCCGGTGCCATGTTCACCATTGATTGCCTTGTCGGAGCGGCGGCCGAGCAGACGAAGTGCAAGCTTGCAAGCCTGGAGTATGCCGGCTTGCCGATCGGCAAGGATGGGCCGATCGGCAGGGATGGGCCGATCGGCAGGGATGGGCCCATAAAAGGCGGTGCGGCACCGCCCGGCAAAGCGACATTGGGCAAGCCGGATGCCGGCGGCAGCCGCTCCTGATCAGGCCGCGCCGATCTCGCCGATCAGCCTTGCATATTCGGCCTCGGCTTCGCCGTAACTGCCATTGGCGAGTTCCAGCAGCCCGGCGCGGTCGCGAATGACGATCTCGCCCCGTCTCGAGCGAATCAACGCGCGGCCTTCGAGCAATTGAAGCGCGACGGTGACGCCTGGCCGCCTGACACCAAGCATGATGGCCAGGAATTCGTGGGTGATGGCGAGATGTTCGCCGGGCACCCGGTCGTCGCACATGAGCAGCCATCGCGCCAGCCGCTCCTCGAGCTTCAGCCGCGCGTTGACGAGCGCGGTGCAGCCGGCCTGGGTTTGTAGTGCGTTGACGAAGCGCAGCAGGAACATGCGCAAGGTCGCACTTGCCTCCAAAGCTGCCTTGAAAGCGCCGGCTTCGATGCGGATCGCTTCGCCTTCGAGTTGGACAAAACAGGCATGCGGCGCACGGTCGTCGCCCATCACCAGGGAGTATCCCGTCATGCCTTCGAAGCCGATGAAGCCCACTTCGGCCTCTTGGCCGCTTGCCGTGCTGGCGACCACCGAACCAATGCCCTGTTCGATGAAGTAGACGGCCTCGATCGGAACATTCGGGGTCACCAGCATCATGCGCAATGGCAAGTCGCAGCGCTGCATGTGCGGCTCGAGCAACGCCAGATCATCCGCAGGCATGCGCCGCAGCAGTTGGTTTCGGTACGGATGGTTCCCGTCGGGATCAGAGTTTTTGTTGGGATCAGACATGGCGTGGCCCAATGCAGGGCAAGAGCCATCCAATCTCCCAGCCGTCCGTGCCCGTAAAAACGTGAGGACGATGGCCTATGTATAGGGGCTCTGAACGCAGAAAGATATCAATGCGATATGAAATTCGAAGCACGGCGCCCCCCAACGCCTGTTCGCATATGAAAAGATCGGCCTGAATGTTAGTGTCGGAAACGTACCAAACGCCATTTGGTACAAAACCGACATATTTCATGAGAGCGCCGGATCACGCCGATAAAATCCGCTGGCCAATGAAAAGCGCCATGTCGCGCTGGGCCTGGGGACCGTTCGAAGAAGGGGGAGGACCGGGGGGAGAATTGTACGATACTTACTGTGATGAGGCCGATGTTGACTCTTGCTCAGCCCGATTTCATTTTTTGACCCACAGCGTCTAAAGCGCATCGCGTTTGATCGGATTTATGCGATGCGCTTTAGGGTCTTTGTTTACGCATGTCGTTCTCCCAAAGCCGAGGTCACTTTTGGACGACATGCATCAAAAGTGGCCGCTGCTCCGAAAGGGGCTTCTTATGTCGAGCCTTCGTAAGCGCAATCCCGGTCTCCATCCTTCCGATCTGCAACTGTGCCAGCGCGTCTTCGATCGGGTCTGCCTGGAGCGCAAATTTGATCGCATGTCGGGGGAGTCGGACGTGCAGCTTCTGGCAGCCACGGTGTTTTCGCTGTTCCAGAATGGCTGCCGCAATGAAGGCGAGTTGCTTGAGAGTTTCAGGCGGACCCGCCAATGACCAAGGCCAGGATCACGTCCGCGGCACCGGCCGAAAACGAACCTTACGACGCTGCGGTCTTCGCCCGGAAATACGGCATGTCGCGGAAGGCCGCGGAGGTCGTGCTGTCCGCGAATGGACCGTCCAGAACAGCCTGTGACGCTGCCGCCCGCTCTTTTATGGAAGCGGTTGCCCGCAGAGCGAAGAGCAGCCATAAACACTGATGCTGCGCCTTGAGCGACTGCCGTCTCGCCGCCGACCCGCGGGCGCGTCCAATGCTACCTTCATCGAACACCGTGAGGCGTCAGCCTGCCGGGCCTGTCGGGCCGATCGGACCGGTCACTCCTGAAGTGGCTTGCTGCGCCGTCACGGCGGAGAGTTTCTGTCGTTTGAGCAGCATCGGCTTTTCATAGATCTTCTTCATGGTCACGGCCTCCCTCCGCAAAGTTCGATTGCGGCAGCGTCATCGCCGGCCGCGCTCCTGTCAAGCCGACCTGGTCGAGGGCCGGCCAACCCGAACGAAAATCCACGCCTCAATTCCTGTCGGCCGGCTTGGAACGCATGCGCGAAACCGTCTCGCGCTCGGCGCGTTTGGAGCGCAGCGGCGGCAGGTCGCGGTCGATCAGGTCCATGTCCTCCAGCACCATATCGCCCATGCGCTTGAAGGCGATGTCGAGCGCGCCGGCGCGGTGAGCCGAGCGCAGGAAGCCGGGCAGGGCGCGCACCGGATGGTCCCGCGCCAGCGGTTCTTCGGGGAAAACGTCGCTGGCGGCGACGATGTGGCCGCTCTTTACCGCCGCCATCAGCGCCGGGAAGTCCACCACGCCGGCGCGGCTGAGCAGGATGAAGGCAGCGCCCTTGCGCATGCCGGCAAAGGCGTCGGCACCGAGAAAACCCTGGTTCTCGCTGGTCACCGAGGCAACGACGAAGATGAAGTCGCTGGTCGACAGCACCTCGTCGAGGGAGGCCGGCTCGACGCCGTTGTCGATGAGGATCGATGGCGGCAGCCACGGATCGAAGACTTTGGTGCGGGTGCGGAAACCCGACAGCAGCCGGTTGAGCGCCCGGCCGAGATCGCCGAAACCGATGATGCCGACATCGGCGCCAGACAAGAGCCGCGCCGTCTGGTTGCCGTCGCCGCCCCACAGTTCCTGTCCCTGGCGGAAGGCGAGGTCGGCATCGACGATGCCGCGGGCGAGATTGAGTGCCATCGCAAGGCCAAGCTCCGCGACCGGCTCGGCGAACACCAGGCCGGTGGTGACGACATGGATGCCGCGCGCGAACAACGTCTCGTAGGGCATGTTGTTGATGAGGTTGGTCTCGACATTGAAGACGCAGCGCAGCGCCTTCATCCGGTCGAGCGTTTCGGGCGATATGGGCGGCTGGCCGATGATATAACGCACCTCGGCCAGCACGTCGGCCGGCAGTTTCGCTACGCCGTCAGCGGTCGTCTCGACGATGCGATAGTGCGCCTTGAGCCGCGCCAGCTGCCGGGCTGTGAAGATCAGGTCGAGCGTGCGTGGTTCAGGCGCACTGATGACCAGCGGCAAGGCGCTGTTGGACATGACTATTCCCTCTGTTCCCCAATGGCCAAAATACCTTGGATGAAACGATTTACAACATCGCGCGGCCGAGGAGAGCGGGATTGGCGCTGGGATGAGGTGACCTGTCGGAGCCGATATGTGCCGGCAATGCAACAGTGAAGAATCGTTTGACCGCGATGGCGTGGATACGACGTAAGAACCAGTAATGGCACAATTGACACGGGGCAGGGAATTGGTTCTGCTGGCGCCGTATCAATTTGGAGGGCACTTTACAGTGAAGAAATACGAGAAACCAACCTTGCAGAAGCGCGACAGGCTTTCGGGTGTCACGGCCCAGACTGCCCCATCGACACCTCCGCCGGCCGTCAGTGATTGATTGGCGTCTGACGCATTCGCCTGACAAGGGCAATCAATAACGGCAATCGATAGGGCGCGACTGGTCGCGCCCTATCGCATATTGGCCATGGGCGCCTGCTTCTGTCCCAGATGCCGGACCTTACGGCCGATGATCATCAGCTGGCGCGCGGTGTTGTTGCGCAGGCGCCGCACGCGCCATTCCAGCCCGGTGTCGGCGGTAATCGACTTGGCATAGTAACTGACCCGCATGCCATCCTCATCGGCAGCCACCTTGACCGGGTCGTCATAGAAGGCGTTGATCTTGTCAGCCGCCATGCCTGGAGTTTCGAGCCAGCGTGGAATGTGAACCGAATGGAGCTGATCGACATCGGTCATCACGCGGCCGATGCCGACGCCCGGCGTCGGACACGTGGTACAGAAAGCATCGCCGATGAAGATGACCCCGTCGCGGCGATGGCCTTGCGTCGTGCTCAGGCTGATCTGCCTGACCTCGACAGGACTCGCGACTTCGAAGTTGCCGCATCGCACGGCTATTTCGGGCATCAATTCGCAGAGCATCTTTTGCGGCTCCTGACGGAACGCCCGCGTCCACGGCTCGGCCACGTTGCGATAGAGGAACATGTTCGCCCGCATCTTGTCGCCGAGGGGAAAGATGCTGATGTAGGCGATACGGTCGGCGGCCCGCCTGCTGTAGCAGGTGACGGACTGATGACCGAAATCGCTGGGCGAGATGGCGAGGTCGAATCCCATCGACAGTGAATGCGCCTTCGATTGCTCGATACGCTCGACGCCGACGGCGCGCCGCACCGCCTCGCCGTGACCGGTTGCCACCACCAGCAGGCGGGCATCGATGACGGTGCCGTCGGCCAGCACAAGCCGCTGCCGGTCCGGTCCAGTCGAGACTTCGGTTACCTTGCCGACCGTCAGCGGCACTTGCGCAGGCAAGGCGTCGCGCAGGCCATTGATCAGCGCGCCATAGGAGAATGTGAATTCAGCCTTCTTCTCATGCGCGAAGAACTGGCCGAGGCGAAAGACATGCGTGTCGGTCGTGGAGGTGACGAGACGCTTGAGTGTCGCATCGAGGCCGAGCTTTTCGAACAGCAGCATCTGATCCATGCCGATCTTCTCGGCCCGGAATTCCTCGTGGTGGACGCGGTGCGGGTCGATCAGCGCCACCTTGCGGCCGGCTCGTCCCAACAGCATTGCCAAGGTCGTGCCGGCCATTCCGGCGCCGACGATCGCCACATCGACTTGGGCCGGGCCGGCCTCTGAGATGCTCATTTTTGCTGCTCTTTCTGGTGGCAACGGCGCGTTTCACAATCTCCGGTAGAAAATATCCTCCGGACCTAAATCAACCGCAAGCAACCGGCGCGCGTGCTTGGTAGTAACCAATGCTTAGGTTAATCGCGGGCCCGCTGCTTCCAGCGCGGTGCGATCGCCGAGCCATCGATGAACTCAAAGCCGCCAGCCTCGTTGAGCGTGTGAAGTTTACGCCCACTCCATAGCGCACCTGGATTTAAGATGGTTTCAACGACCTGCTCCATGCCGATCAAATCAAGGTGAGAAATGCGTGCGATGCCAAGCGCCGCGCCATAGCTCCTGCGGCAGTCCTGGACCGGGCGCAGCAGGTCATTGCCGCGCCTGACCATGCGGCCGGCTGGCCGCGCCGAGGCGATGTCGATCAGCACGGGATTTTTGGGGTGCGGCGTCCAGGGGCCGCGAAAATCCGGCGCCGACCACAGATGCAGCGCGTCGGAGAAGGCGCCGCCGCCGTCGCGGACGGTGGCGAACAGCCACCAGGCGCTGCCATGCTCGACAAGCGTGGCGTCGCTGGCGACGACACCGGACAGAAGCGTCGCCTCCTTGACCCATCCGCCGGGAAAAGCTGTGGCCCGGTAGAGATCGACCGTGCCGTTGGCGCAGCTTTCCGGCACCATCCAGACCTCGCCGTCGCGCTCGAAGACGAAGGGGTAGGAGAGATGGTAGGGCAGCTCCAACACCGGTTCAGGCCTTCCGAGCGGGCCTGCCGGGCCGAAGGGAACGGCGGAGATGATGGCTTTGCCGAGCCGATGGATATAGTCCTCGACGAACAGGGTCAGCTGGCCCTGGTAGAGGATGGGGAACGGATCGGCGTAGAAGCGGCTGCCGTCGTCCGGCAACTCTTGCCAGCCCGATGCTGGATGCGCGCGCAGGTCGAAAAGATCGCGGCCCCCGGTTTGCCGCCAGCCGACCTTCCAGTGCGGCGCGTTGTAGCAAAGGTGGTAGATCTTCTGGACGATCCGCCGCGCCAGCGCCTTGCCGGCTCTGACCCCAAGCTTGCCGGCCGAAGGCATTGGCGGCGGGCTGCCTGGCTGCGCCGGCTCGGGCAGATCGGGCACCGATCTTGCCGCGCCTGACATGGCAGCTATGATCAGGCTTGCTGTGCGCGCCAGCATATCCTGGAAGGAAGCCAGCGCGATGCCGCCATATTCGGTGCCCAGACGCCCGGCGGCGATCGCAACGCCGTTCTCCTCGATGCGGGCAAGCGGCGTGCGACCTGCGAGGATCAGGGCCAGCAAGGCCGCTTCGCCGCTGGCGCCGTCATAGGTGACGCGCCAGATCCGTGTGCTTTCCAGCCTGACATCGCCGCAGAGGTCGATGACCAGGTCAGGCGAAGCGGGGGACTGCCGGTAGGGCGCGAGCGCCGAAAGCGGCACACGCTTGGCCAGTCCATCATGGGACAGTCCGTGGATCGCCGTTTCGAGTTGAAACAGGGCCGCGGCGCTGCGCGGAATGCCACCGCCCGCCGGCCTGACATCGACGGACAGTTCGACGTCTTCGAGCGCGGCGAGGCGCTCCAGCAGCGTGACGTGAAAGGCGCGGACGCAGTCGCCGTCCAGGCGGAGGCTTATCTGCATGTTGGAGGTCCGAAAAGGCGGTGCCCGGCCTTGCCGGCCAGGCCGGTCCGGTCAAATTGTAACCCCATTTGCATTCGTCTCCGCTCGCTGCGTAGCCAACACCTCGATATGTATATTTTTAAGCAAACCGCGTGCCAAAATTCACGTCACCTCTCAACATAATTAACAATGTTTTAACAGTTGGAGGAATAGCTAGGTTAGCGCCGCAAACTGATCTTGCCGGCATATGGAGTATTGTCGGAGGCAGCCATGCAATCATCCCTGCCCATGGTTCCTCAGCAACACTCCCCGGATCCGGCACGCGCGGGATCATATGCAGCCTCCACTGTCGAACTGGGCGATCTGAAGCGCATCCTGGTGCGCCGCCGGTTCTGGATCTTCGGCACCGTCGCACTGCTGACGCTGGTCGCCCTGCTCTACGGCCTTTTCACACCGGCGCTCTACAGCTCGGCGGCGGAAATCCTGATCGATCCGCAGGACCTGCAGGTGGTCACCAACGACGTCAATCCCAGCCGTATCTCACCCGATGGCGGCATCACGCAGGTCGAGAGCCAGGTCAGCGTGGTCCAGTCGACAGGCGTGCTGATGCGGGCGATCGCGGCGACAAACCTGACGCAGGATCCGGAATTCAATGGGCAGGGCTTGCTGTCGCGCCTGCTCGGTTCGGCATCAGCCGAAGGCGACAGGTCGGTGCAGACACTCGACGCACTGCGCCGGCGCCTGGCGGTGAAGCGGGCCGACAAGGTCCTGGTCCTCGACGTCATCGTCACTGCCAAGAGCGCCGACAAAGCCGCCCTCCTGGCCAACGCCATCGCGCAGGCCTACCTGGTCGACCAGGCGAGCGCGCGCGCGAAAATGGCCAAGGACGCTTCCGAGTCGATCACCGCGCGGCTGGACGAGCAGCGCAAGCGCGTCCAGCAAGCCGAAAACGCCGTCGAAGCCTACAAGTCCGCCAACAACATGGTGATGGCGGCAGGCAATCTGGTCAGCGACCAGGAACTGACCGAGATCAACACGCAGCTTGCGACGGCGCAGAGCCGCACCGCGGCGCTGAAGGCGCAGGTCGACCAGATGCGCCGGCAGAGCGGCACGCCGGACGCAACTTCGGAAGCAATGCGCTCGGCGGTGATCTCGAGCCTGCGGGCGCAAGAGGCGACGTTGGTCGACCAGGTCTCGCAGCTCGGCACGGAGTTGGGGCCGCGTCATCCCTCGCTGATCGCAGCCCAGCAGCAACTGCGCGACACGCGCCAGCTGATCGCGCGCGAACTTGGCCGCATCGCCACCGCCACCGAGACCGACTACGAACGGGCGCTGGCCAACCAGCAGGCGCTGGAAGCCAAGGTCGCCGGCATGAAGAGCAAGTCGCTCGACACCGATCAGGCCTCGGTGCGGCTGCGCGAATTGCAGCGCGACCTCGAGGCGCTGCGTTCCGTCTACTCGAACTATCTCCAGCGCGCCCAGGAGACGCGCGAGCAGATCAATGTCGACAGCACCAATGCGCGCATCATCTCCAACGCCATGCCCGCCTTGAAGAAGAGCTGGCCGCCTCTGCCGCTGCTGTTGCTGGGCGCGATATTCGGCGGCCTTGGGCTCGGCACCGGTCTGGCGCTGATCGCCGAATATTCCTCGCCGACGGTGCTTTCCAGCGCCCAGATGCAGTCGGCCATCGACGCGCCGGTGCTGGGCGTGGTGCCGGCAAAGTCAGACACAGGCCGGCGCTGGTGGCCTTTCGGCGGGGCGCGCGCCGCCGCCTCCAGCCAGAAGACCGATGCCGTCGTCGGCCTTGCGCTGAGGCGCATGTTCAGTTCGGGCCAGCGTCCGGCGGACTGGCCGCTGGTGCCTTCCATCTTGGTGACATCGTCGCCGGGCGAGGGCGCGCAGCGTAGCCGGGTGGCGCGGCTGCTGGCCAATGCCGCGGCATCCAGGGGCAGCCGTGTGCTGTTCATCGATGCCAATGCTGGCGGCGGCGGCCAGAAGGATCCGCAGCCGGGGATCCTCGATGTTCTGCGCGGCGAGTACGCGTTCGAGGCCGTTAGCCATTACGCCGCCGGCAGCAACGTTGCCGTGCTGGGCAGGGGCCGCTCAAAGGCGGTCTTCCAGGAAGCGCATGGCATCTATTTTGCGCAGCAGATGCTGGCGCGGGCCAGCCGGAGCTTCGAGCTCGTCGTCATCGACGGTGGCGCGCTGGCCGACAATCTCAATGCCTCGCCGCTGGTCGCCATGGCCGACGAGATCGTGCTCGTCGCCACGCTGAACGCCACCCCGATGCGCGACGTCACGACGACTTCGCAGGCGGTCTCCGTGATGGGGCGCCTGCCGACAGCCGCCTTGCTGGTCGACGAGGCCGCCTGATATGGCGGCCAGTTGGAGCGCAAGCGCTTCGAACCATGGTGCTGCCGCACCCCGCGCAGGCACGCCCATCTCCGGCACCTCGGTCGATGCGCTGACGCGCTTCGGATTGATCGCGGCGGTAGCGGTGCTGTTCAGCATCTCGGGGGGCATGCTGTGGCTGGTCGGCTACAATTATGATGGCCTGTTCGGCAACCCGGCGACCAAGATCCACCCGTCCACCTATCTCATCGTCCTGCTGCTTGCCTGGCGCTCCTGCGCATCAGGCAATCCGGTCGGCCATATCGTCCATCTCGCCGACAGGCGGCCGGCCAGCGCGCTGATGGCCGCCATATCGATCGTGCTTCTGGTCGTCGTCATCGCCAGGCAGCGGCCCGGTATGGCCGGCATGATCGATACGTTCGTGGCTGCGGCACTTCTCGTGCTGATGCTCAGCGAGGACGACGAACGGACCTTCGCCGGGCTGCAGACCGTCGTCCACGTGGTCATGACAGCGAATGCCTTGCTTGCCCTTTTCGAGTTCGCCACCAAAACGCTTATCTTCCCCTATCGCCTCGACGGCGTGGCGTTTACCACCGATCTGCGCTCGAGCGCGCTGCAGGGGCATCCGCTTGCCAATGCCATGGTGACGTCGATCTATGTGCTTGCGCTGCTCTCCGGTGCCAGATCCCTGTCGATGCCTGTGCGGATAGGGTTGATCGGCTTGCAATGCGCGGCACTCGTCGCCTTCGGCGGCCGCACGGCGATGGTGACGACGGTGGTGCTCGGCGGCTGCTACCTGCTTTTTCAGGGCATCACCAAATTGCGCCAGGGCCGCGTCAATCTCCTGGGTGCGGCGCTCGGCTTCATGCTCGCCGCCCTGCTGCCGGTCGTCATCATCGTGGCGGCATATCTGGGCTTTTTCGACGCGCTGCTGGAGCGCTTCGTGTCGGACAGCGGCAGCGCCAATGCCCGCGTCGAGATGTTCGAGCTCTTCAAGCACCTGGAATTGCGCGATCTGATCGTGGGGCCGGATGTCGACCTGATCGACAGCCTGCGCCGCATCAACGGTCTCGAACAGGGCATCGAGAACCCGATCATCCGCACGGTCCTTTATCAGGGCGCCTTCTTCACGCTTTTGCTGACGTTCGGCTTCGTGCTGTTCCTGTTCGAGGTGGCGCGCCGCTGCCATCCCGGCATCTGGCTGCCGATGCTGGGCTGGGTCATCCTGATCAACACTTCGGAAAGCGTCGCGTCGAAGACGACGCTGCTGACCAAGTTCGTGGTGCTGGCATTGGTGCTCTATCGGCCGGCGCGGGCAGCGTTCAGGCCGGTCAGTCCGCCGGCATGGTCAGGCCAAGCGCCGCGATGATATCGGGATCCAGCGCCCGGGTGGTGTCGTCCATCATGCCCATGCCATCGAAGAGATCCCACAGTGCCCAGGCGAAGCCGAGTTCCTCGGCGCTCCGCCTCACATCGGCGATGTAGCGCCCGCGATCCGGGTTGGGCGCGGCGACATAGCGGGCGTCGGTGCGCAGCGCGCCGAACTCACCCATGATGATGCGTTCCGACGCCAGGCCATGACCGTCGGCCCAATCGCGGACCTGGCGAAGATATTTGTCGACAAACCAGCGGTCGGGCTGGGCGTCGAAATAGACTTTCAGCACACGCTCGGTCTCGGCATAGGCTGCTTGCTTGGCGTCTTCAGGGGTTTCGGTGTCCTGCGCCATGCGCGCCCTGACCGATGCCAGCGTCTGTTGCAGCGAGCCGGCGGATGCCGGCCACGGCACATTGTTGAGCGACCGATAGACCGGCTCGCGCACCCAGGGCGCGCCCTGATGGCTGAACAGATAGGGCTCATAGAAGTGGAAGGTGAACAGGATCGGCTCGAAGGGCGACAGCGGGCCCGGATCGAGCGCGGTCAGTCCGCTCACCATCGAGCCGCAGCCTCCGGTGACGACCAACGGCAGGGTCGCTGCCGATGCCCTTGCCGCAGTCAGAAGCGCGAGCTGGATTTGCAACCAGACGTTCGACGCGCAGGCCTGCGCCGGTTCGTTGACCGGCTCGAGCGCCACCCTGCCGGGCTGGAACCGCGCCAGCCTGCCGGCAAGCTCGCCGACCAGCCCGCGATAGAGATCGAAAGCGGGTGCGGCGGTGCTGGAGACCATGCGGTCGGGGTTCCAGTAATGGGTGGCAGCGTTGGCCTGGATGTTGACGATGATGCCAAGATCGGCGTCGAGGGTGGCGGTGACGGCGGCGTCCAGCATGTCCAGCAACTGACTGCGCGTCTTGGCGTCGGCGGCCAGGAAAGGGCCGGGATCGACGGGCAAGCGGATGAAATCGAGCCCGGTCTCGCGCAACCGACGCAGGTCGTCTGGGGTCGGCACCGGCCGTTGCGACTGGAAGGGCGGCCAGCCGTAGTCGGTGCGGGGTGCGGGAAATTCACGCGTCAGCGAGAACCAGGGCCAGGCGTTGACGCCGCGCCGAAACCGCGTCTCGGCGGCGGCGCGAGCGATTGGTGCGACCGGGAGCGAGCCGAGAGCCGCTGCAGTGGACAGCGCGGTCCGCAGCACCCGCCGGCGCGACCAGCCTATCATACGGTTCCTGGCGATGCGTGATCCATCGCAGTGGTCTTGGCGGCGGTCATGCCGAGCAGATGATAGGCCTCGTTTTCATAGGCGAGCAGGACATCGTCCCAGCGAAAGGCTTCGCGGGCCCGCGCCCTCGCGGCAACGCCGCAGGCCTTGACCAGGGCATCATCGTCCAGCGCCTGCTGCATCCGCTCGGCGCAATTGTTCTTGTCGGTGAAGTAGATCGCCGCAGCCCCTGCGGTCCACCTGTTGTAGGGATTGTCATGCGCGATCACCATGTTGCCGGCCGCCAGCGCCTCGACCAGCGACGGGTTGGTGCCGCCCACCGTGTGGCCGTGCAGATAGGCGCGGGCGTGGAAGCGCAGGGCCTTCACCGTTGCCTGGTCGTAAATGGCGCCCGGCAGGACCACCGAGCCGTTCGCCGCCTTGCGGATGGCGGCATGGTAGGGGATGTCGTCGGACAGCGTTCCCAGCACCACCAGCTTCATGTCGCGCTTGGTGGAGCAAAAGGCTTCGACAATCGGCAGGATGTTGTTGTCGGGTTCGATGCGCGCGATCGAGATGAGATAACGCCCGGGCTCGAGGCCGAGCGCCCGGACCGGCGCCTCGGGCGCTGATGCCACCGGATCGGCGCCATAGGCGATGGTGGCGATGGCGCTGCGCGGCCGGCGCGTCGCCAGGTGATCGGCGATGGCGGGATGATCGGCGACCAGCCGATGCGAGGCCCAAGCGCCGATCCATTCGTTGAGCCAGAACCAGGTTCGCGCCGCCATCCCCCATTTGGGGCGACGCCACTCGATGCCGTCCATGTTGGTGAAGATCTTGCGCCGCTTCAGCCTGAGCCAGGTCAGGAAGACCGCGCCATTATAGCCGAGCACCAGGCAAACGCCCTGTCGCCTGGCAGCATCGCAGGCGCATTGCCAGTCGAATTCCAGGGTCGCGCGCGGTCCCTTGGAGGCGACCTGGATGTGAATGAGCTCGATGCCGCGCCAGGTTTCGCTGCGCACCCGCTGGTCGATCCGCTCGACCTCATCCTGGCAATAGACGCCGACCTTCCAGCCGCGCCCGACAAGAAACAGCGCCAGTTTTTCGGCAAAGGTTTCAAAGCCGCCATGGGCCGCGGGTATGCCGCGGGTCCCCAGGATTAGAATGGCGGGCTTTTCTGGTTTCATGGCCGGCGGCACTTTCACACATCTCATATATTAGATATTGCTTAATTTATAATGAGCAGACCGCAACTTTCGTGCCATCTTCCGATTTCGGTATCCTGGGAGGGGATCATGGCGCGGGGTTGTAAAAAAACGGTGTTGAACCCGGTGGTTGTTTCATTCTCGGTCAACCCTTCTGTGCGTAGCTGTATCGAAACGAAGCAATGCCAGGGGCGTACGGCCGGCAGTCGGACATATCGAACCGATAGTCGGACATATCGAACCAGGCATGATTCTTGCGGACGGGGTTCTGCCACAATCGCCCAGCGCGATGGTTGCAGCACCCGGCGGGAAACAAAGATGCGGATTGCCTGCGTTCATCAGGGTTATGAACTCTATGGTTCTGACCGCAGCTTCGCGGAGAGCGTGGCTGCGCTGCGCGCCGTGTTTCCGTCGGCCGACATCGAGGTGGTCTTGCCGCGCAGCGGGCCGATCGTCCAGATCCTGGAAGCGCATGCCAGCCGGATCGTCTTCGAACCGCTCTGGGTGCTGAGGCGCCAGGCCATTGCGCGCCTTGCGACAGTCGAGATGGCGCGATTGCCGGTTGCCGTGTTCAGGGCGTGGCGGCGCCTCAAGGCCTGCGACCTCGTCTATGTCAACACCTCGATCGTTGCCGACTATGCGCTGGCCGCGCGCTTGCTGCCTTACAAGGCCGTCCTGCACATCCACGAAATCCCCGAAGGCGCCATGCGCAGGGTACTTGTTGGCCTGATGCGCTGGAGCCATGCGGATCTGATCTTCAATTCGCGCGCGACACGCGCCGCGTTTGGCGATCCCAAGGCGGCGCGCGCATATGTCGTCTACAACGGCGTTGCCGGGCCGGCGGCGGTCGAACCAATGACGTATGACGGCAAGCGCCCATTGCGGGTGCTGCTGCTCGGCCGCATCAACCGGATCAAGGGGCAGGAGGTCCTGCTGGAGGCGATCGCCTCGATGCCGGCAGAACTCCAGGCGAGGGTCGAGGTCAGGCTGGTCGGCGGCGCCTTCGAAAGCACCGAGCGCGAGCGTGCGCTTGCCGAACTGGTCGAAACCATGGGGCTTGCCGGGCGCGTCGGAGTCCTGCCTTTCATTCCCGATCCCTCGGAGCATTATCGCTGGGCCGACATCGTCACCGTGCCGTCGCGGCGTCCGGAATCGCTGGGCCGCGTCGCCATCGAGGCGATGGCTTATGGCCGGCCGCCGCTTGTGTCGGCGATCGGCGGGCTGGTGGAAGTGGTCAGCGACGGGGAGACCGGCTGGCATGTTCCGCCCGGCGACGCAGTAGCTCTTGGCGCGAAATTGCAGGAGATCATCCTCGCCCCTGAGGCCTGGCGCGGGTTTGTCGCTGCCGGGCGCGCGCGCTATGAGGCGATCTTCAGCGAGCCGGTCGCGGCCGCGGCGATCACCGCCATCGCCGCCGAAAAGCTGAAGACGACCATCGCGCGGCCGGGCAGGGCGCCCGCTGCCCGCGCAGCGGAGACACGGCCGTGAAGTTAGCGTTTCCGAGCCATCTGGTTCGACGCCTCGTGCTGATGATCGGCGGCGAGGCGATGCAGAGCGGCTTTCATTTCGCCCTCAACATCATGCTGTTGCACATGCTGTCGGCGCAGGGCTACGGCCTCTTCGCCATCGGCATGGTGATGGGCGGGGTCGGCCTGTCCTATATCAGGTCGCTCACCGCTGTTCCCGCCAGCATCTGGATGAGCAAGAGCACCAACAGCGCCGGCGTCGATACCTATGACGTGGCGTTCGGAACGGCGGCGCTGATCGTGGCGTTGCTGATGGCCGTCGGCACGGCTGTTCTGATGCATGTCCTTGGAGATCCAAGCGGAATTGCCGCCGGCTGCTTCGTCGGTGCCTGGTCGTTGCGCAGCCATATGCGCACGGCTTTCTTCGCACGGCGCCAGCAGGTTGTCGTCTCCATCAGCGATGGCGCTTTTACAGTCGCCGGCTGTGTCCTGACCGGGCTGTCGATCTGGTTGGTCCAAGACCCGCTGCAGACCGTATTCTATGCACTTGCAGCCGCAAATGTGTTCGGCATTTTCGTCCTGGTCCGCCTGGCTCGGCGCTCGCTTCGCATCAGCTTCCGCATGCCGACGCGCCGACGCTATGTCAGGCTCTGGCCCCAACTGCGCTGGTCGGCATTCAGCGCGACCACCACCAACATCCAGGGTCAATGTCTGGCGCTGCTGGTCGCCGGCATTGCCGGGCCAGCCGCCTACGCACCGCTGGCGGCGGTTCTGGTGCTGTTTGCTCCGCTGCGCATCATCAGCCTTGCATTCGTCAACATGACGCAGCCGGATCTCGCCAGGCTGATGCGGAACAATGAAACAGGCCGTGTCTGGACGCAGGCCAAGATCTGGGCGCTCGTCATGGGGCTCGGCGGCCTTGCTTATGGATGTGCGATCATGTTCGTCCTGCCGATGATAAAATCCCAGGCTCTCCAGGACGCTTCGACCTGGTTCATCGGGCTTTTCGTGATCGCGAATTTTGTCCCGATCATGCTCTATATCATGCCCCGCATCGTGCTTGAGATACTCGGCGATTTTCGGATCGTCGCGTTCATCACCACGGGCGGCGCGGTCGTCGGGCTGGCGCTGATCGCGGCCCTGCTGGCAATCGCGTCTCCGCCGTGGGCGTTGTTGGGTTCCGCCGTCTCGGAGATGTTCGTGCTCGTGGCATCGTGGTATTTCGCGCATCACCGCATGTGGAATATCGAGCATCCCGATGAGGCGCGCGACAGCCGGTTGGGCGCGTGGCGGCGGACGCTGCCGTTCGCTACGGCAAAGCGATAGGAAAAAACATGGCAGTCCAGGCGGTGCAAATTGCTGCGGTGACCGGCTCGCCCGATGGCCAGTCCTCCCATCCGGCCACCGTCGTCGCCATCGATGCCTACACGGCGCGGCTCCACACCAGCTTGGAAGCGGTGAGGCCGCTCTGGCTGCGCCTCCAGGCGGACGGTGTGTGCACCGCCCACCAGAATTATGCCTGGGCCGAGGGGATCGTCGCGCGGCTAATGCCGGAAGGTGCGGAACTGCTCATCGTGGAGGTAAACGATGCCGTGACGGGCGCGCCGCGAATGCTGGTGCCGCTGATACGGCGGCCGGCCTTCCGCCATCGGGTGATCGAATGGCTGAGCTGTGGCGTTTGCGACTATTCGGCACCGCTGCTGGCAGATGCCAGCCCGTGGACGATGCAATCGGCGCAGGCCGCGTGGGCTGCGGTGCGTTCCGTGCTGCCGCCGGCGGACCGCATCCAGATCACGGGAATTCCGCAATCGATCAGCGGCGTCGCCAACCCTCTGGCCTTGCTCGCAGCCACGCGCGATTCCCTGCATACCAGCTTCGGCCTCGCCATCGACGGCGACCCGGAAACCGTGCTCAAGCGCCTATGCCGGCCATCCTTCGTCAAGGCCTTCAACAAGGACTGGCGCCGCCTCGAACGGCTTGGCGACGTGGAACTGGTCGAAGCCAACACGCCGGCCCTGGTGGAGGTCATCTTCGGCGGCCTGGTCCGGATGCGGCTCAGCCGCTTTCGCGAACTGGGCCGCTTCGACCTGCTGACGCAGGCGACGGCTGTCGACTTCTATCGAAACGCCGCTCTCGAGGGCCTGTCGGATGGATCGGTGCGGCTCTTCGGGTTGCGTGTTGGTGAAGCTCTGATCGCCGTACAATACCTGCTGATCCATCAAGTCACCGTTCATGCTCTGCTGATCTCAATCGATCAGGGCGCGGTGCCCAATGTCTCGCCGGGACTTCTGATCATGGGCAAGTTGATGAGCTGGGCGCGCGGCCGCGGTTTCGATTATTTCGACCTGTCGGTCGGCAACCAGAGTTATAAGGAACATATGGGTGCCGTGGGTTCGGGCCTGCGCGAGCTTTGC
This sequence comes from Mesorhizobium sp. M7A.F.Ca.CA.001.04.2.1, assembly GCF_003998485.1. Taxonomy (NCBI): domain Bacteria; kingdom Pseudomonadati; phylum Pseudomonadota; class Alphaproteobacteria; order Hyphomicrobiales; family Phyllobacteriaceae; genus Mesorhizobium; species Mesorhizobium sp. M7A.F.Ca.CA.001.04.2.1. The sequence continues at coordinate 24,062 of NZ_RZQT01000041.1, read as the reverse complement.
CACGGGATTACGGTGCGAGGCAGCGCCGTGAGCGCAGCCATCGAGGTCCGCAACCGGACCGAGGTGTTCGTGCGCTCCAAACCTCGGCTGCTGAAGAGGCTCCAGGGACTGATGCGGGACTTGCGGCGCCTGCGTGGGGGATCGGAATGACGGGAGAAGCATGTGGCAAGCTACGCGGCGCGAACGACTCCGATAAGGGATTTGCCCGGTGGGCGGTTTTCCCCGACTGTCGCCAACGCTGATGCAACCGCGCACTTCACGGCTCGGCTGCACACCAGTTTCGATACCGTAAGGCTGCTATGGCTGCTGCTTGAGGCGCACGGCGTCTGCACTGCCCATCAGCACTATGCCTGGGTCGAAGGAATCGCCGCACGGCTGATGCCCAAGGACGCGGACCTGGTCGTCATCGAGGTGAGTGACGCCGTGACCGGCGCGCCGGCCATGCTGCTGCCGCTGATGCGGCGCCGGGCCCTCGGCCACCACGTCATCGAATGGCTGAGCTGCCGCGTGTGCGACTACTCGGTGCCGCTGCTGGCGGATGGGAGAGCGTGGACCAGGCAGAGTGCCGACGCCATGTGGGCGGCGGTCCGTGCCGTTCTGCCACCGGCGGATCGCATCCATATCGCGGGGATCCCGCAGCAGATCCACGGCCTCGTCAATCCGCTGGCACTGCTTTCGGTGGCGCGCGATTCCATCCAGGTCACCTCCGGCCTCGTCCTGCACGGCGACCCGGAGACGCTCATCAAGCGGATCTGCAAGCCGTCCTTTGCCAAGGCCTTCCGCAAGCATTGCCGCGGCTTCGAACAGCTTGGTGGCCTCGCTCTGGTCGAGGCCGACACGCCTGATCTGACCGAGGAGCTCCTGGATGTGCTGCTGGAATTGCGGCTGAAGCGTTTTCGTGAGCTTGGGCGTTTCGACCTCCTGACGCAGGTCCCGGTCGTCGATTTCTACCGCGCCGCGGCGCTGCAAGGCCTGTCCAATGGATCGGTGCGGCTCTTCGGTCTACGCGTCGGTGAAGCCTGGCTCGCCTCCATCTATGTGCTGGTCAGAAAAGGCACACTTCACGCCCTCCTGCTGGGCATCGACCAGAACGCGGTCGCCAATGTCTCACCCGGCCTGACGACGATGGGCAAGCTGATGATGTGGGGATGCGAGCGGGGCTTCGACTATTTCGACCTGTCGGTCGGCGGCCAGGGCTACAAGCAACATATTGGTGCCGCGAGTTCGGTTCTGGCCGAGATCTGCGAACCGGTGACGGTGCGGGGCAGGGCTGCGAACGCAGCCATTCTGCTGCGCAGCCGGGTCGAAGGCATGACGCGGTCGCGCCCCCGGCTGCTCAAGGCCGTCCAGGGCCTGACGCGCCGCTTGCGGCGATTGAAGAATTGAGGACGAGCGTCTGCCGGTGCCAACGACCGATGCAAAGAGGCACCAAGGCACGGCAAGGTTGTTGACAGGGTTGGTTAGCTCTATATTTGAAAGCGCCGCTTGACGTTCAGAAATGAGTGTTCCCGGCGGATTTTTTGAATTTGGCGTTTTGGGTAGATCATTTCGATGAATGCAAGTTCAGGAGATGGGATTCGTTCCATCCTCATTATTCAAACGAAGTTCACTGGAGATGTCACTCTGACATCTGCCTTGGTGCACAATATGCGTCTTGCTTATCCGCAAGCATCGGTAACAATGCTTTGCGCGCCTGGTCTCAAGCAGTTCATTGTCGCGCAAGGGATTGCCGATGTTGCTGTTGGCTTTGAAACCAGTGGCAGAGGAAGGACTGCGCTCAAGCGATTGACCGACTATTATGCCGTCATTTCTGCTCTGCGGCGTCGAAAATTCGATCTTAGCATCGACCTTACCGATTCAAAAACCTCACGGATCCTACACCGTTTGACCGGCGCCCCACTTCGCGTGGGGTTCGATCCTCCCGAGCGTCCGTTTAAGTTCTGGGAAATCCAGATGGCAAACGTTCTCGCGGCGCCCTTCGGCCATGGTGGGTCCCATTATCTCTACAGATACCTGTCTCCACTCCACGCCCTCGGGTTGGAGTATCAGGATCCAACGCCTCGGCTGCAGCCCACCAAGCTTGCCCAAGAGGAGTGTGCCAGGCTTCTTGCGGAGAACGCCTTGGCGAAGAAATCATATGTGGCCGTGCATGCGGGCGCGAGGTCCGAGGGGCGTCGTTGGCCGCCGCAATATTTTGCCGCCGTCATCGACGAGATCTACGCAAAAACCGGACTGCGGTCTTTGCTCGTTGGTGGGCCTGATGAAAGGCCCGTTACGCAAAGCATAGTTGAAACGGCAACGTCGCCGGTGGCCACTGTGGTCGGAAAGGCCTCGCTTGAAGTCCTTGTCGCGTTGTTGGCAGAAGCGGCAATCTTCCTTGGCAATGACAGCGGCCCGATGCACGTTGCAGCGTCTGTTGGAACTCCGGTGGTGGGATTGTTCGGTATGCAGTCTCCTGATCTATGGGGTCCGTTTGTTGTCCCCAACAAAACGCTCCGGCCGTCCATGCCTTGTCCATGTATAGCTCCAGGTGTTTGTAAAGAATACAACCCAGGTGCAGTCCATTGTGTTCAGCGGCTTCAGGTTGCTGAAGTCGCAGAAGCGACACTCGATCTCATCGGGGAGGTTCGAAAATCCGCTCATTCGGGCATGCCGGCCGCTTCGTAGGCTGGCGACCGAACGAAGCTGCACGTGTGCTCCATCCGGGGCCGCTCAAGGCTGGTCAGGTCTGACGCGCCGCTTGCGGCGATTGAAGGATTGAGGACGAGCGTCTGTCGGTCCTGTCGACGACCGATGCAAAGAGGCACCAAGGCCGGCAAGCTTGTTGACAGGGTTGGTTGGCTCTATATTGAAAGCGCCGCTTGACGTTCAGAAATGAGTGTCCTCGGCAGATTTTCTCAAGTTGGCGTTTTCGGCAGATCGTCTCGATGAATGCAAGTTTAGGAGATGGGATTCGTTCCATCCTCATTATTCAAACGAAGTACATTGGAGATGTCGTTCTGACATCTGCTTTGGTTCGCAATCTGCGTCTCTCTTATCCACAAGCATCGGTAACCATGCTTTGTGCGCCGGGTCTCAAGCAGTTCATCGTCGCGCAAGGGATCGCCGATGTTGCCGTTGGCTTTGAATCTCGCGGCAGAGGAAGGACTCTGCGCAAGCGTTTGAGCGACTATCGTGGCGTCATCTCTGATCTGCGGCGAAAATTCGATCTTAGCATCGACCTTACCGATTCAAAAACCTCGCGGATGATGCATCGTTTGATCGGCGCTCCACTTCGCGTCGGCTTCGACCCTCCCGAGCATCCGATGAAGTTCTGGGAAATCCAGCTTGCAAACGTTCTCGCCGCGACCTTCGGACAGGGCGGGGCCCATTATCTCTACAGGAACCTGTCTCCGCTCCACGCGCTTGGGTTGGATTGTCAGGACCCGACGCCTCGGCTGCAGCCGACCAGGGCTGCCCAGGAAGAGTGTGCCAGGATTCTTGCGGAAAACGCTTTGGCGAAGAAGTCATATGTGGCCGTGCATGCCGGCGCGAGGTTTGAAGGCCGTTGCTGGCCGCCGCAACATTTTGCTGCGGTCATCGACGAGGTATACGCCAAAACCGGGCTGCGATCCCTCCTCGTTGGTGGGCCGGATGAAGGGCTTGCCGCGCAAAGGATCCTTGAAGCGGCAGCGTCGCCGGTCGCAAGTGCCGTCGGAAAAGCCTCGCTTGAGGTCTTGACCGCATTGTTGGCCGAAGCGTCGATTTTTCTTGGCAATGAGAGCGGCCCGATGCACATTGCGGCCTCTGTCCGAACTCCAGCGGTGGGGCTGTACGGTCTGACGTCGCCAGAGCAATGGGGCCCGTTCGGTGTTCCCAACCGGACGCTCCAGCCGCCCATGCCCTGCCCATGCATTGCTCCAGGTGTGTGTAAGGAAAACAACGCCGGTAGGGTCTATTGCGTCCAACGGCTCCAGGTTGCCGACGTCGCGGCGGCGACACTCGATCTCATCGGCACGGAAGTTCAAAAATCTGCCCATTCCGGCATATCAGCCGCTTAGCAGAGCGGCAGCGACGGACGATAGTTTGGCGGCGCGGTCGTGCACAGTTCATCTTCGTGTGCTTCACGTCTTGATTCAGGCCAAGGCCCAAGCATGTTCAAAAGATTGGTAAATTGACCGGGCCGCATCCTGCGCTGTCCGCGAAATTGACAGGACGGCGCGTCTCCGCCATCCTTGACCCCAGTCGTCAGGCTGCCGACAGCGGCCGCGTTGCGTGTCAGGGCGACCGAGGGCAGTGTCATGTTCAGTCCCGTCACAGGTCAGAATTCCAAGCGCTCCGCGGTGCGCAAGGCGCTCGATCGTCACAAGGTCTACATCACCGCGCAGCGTTTTTCGGCAGGCACCTACCAGGCCCGGGTTCTGGTCGACGGCGAGGCCTATTGGGTCGACGAATTCCGGCTGAGCCAGTTGCAGCAAGGGCTGTCGCCGGCGGAGCTCGAGTTGACGCCGGCCGCTGACGATTGAGAGCGTGACTGGCTTGTTCCTGGCCGCCGTGCTTCGATCTTTGCGATGACCACTCCACCAAAGCTCAAAGCCTATCGCGCCAAACGCGAATTCGCCAAGACGCCGGAACCGGCTGGCGGGCTCGTCAGCATCGACGGCAACCGCTTCGTCGTGCACAAGCACCACGCCACCGCAGACCATTATGATCTGCGACTGCAGGTCGGCGATGTCTTGAAGAGCTGGGCGGTGCCGCGCGGCCCTTCGCTCAATCCGGCCGACAAAAGGCTGGCGGTCGAGACCGAGGATCATCCGCTCGAATATATCGACTTCGAGGGCGTCATTCCCGAGGGCGAGTATGGCGGCGGGCCGATGATCGTCTGGGACACCGGCAGCTGGGCGCCGATGGACGATGTCGAAAAGAGCTTGCGCACCGGCGCCTTCAAGTTCCGGCTGGCCGGCGACAAGCTCAATGGCGGCTGGATGCTGACCCGGCTGAAGCCGAAACCCGGCGAAGACGAAAATAAGAAGAACTGGCTGCTCTTCAAGGAGCGCGACCTCGCCGCCGACACCGCGCTTGACATCCTCACGGCCCGGCCGGAAAGCGTCAAATCCGGATTGCGCATCGAGGAACTGGCGGCGCCGGCGAAGCCAGCCGCCAAACCCGCGCCCAGACAGGGATCGCTGAAGCCCGGCACGCTGCCGGGCGCATTCAAGGCTCCCATGCTTGCCCGTATCGAGCCGCAACTGGCGACGCAGGTGCCAAAGCCGCCCGATGGCGAAGACACCAAACAAGTCTGGCTGCACGAGATCAAATTCGATGGCTACCGCACCATGGCGCATCTCACTGACGGCGCGGTCAAGCTGATCACCCGTGGCGGCATCGACTGGACGAAGCGCTATGGCGACCTGCCGCATGCGTTCGCCAAGCTGCCGTGCTGCGACGCCATCATCGATGGCGAGATCGTCGTGCTCGATGCCAAGGGCATCAGCCGCTTCGCGCTGCTGCAGGATGCGCTGGCCGAGGGCGCCGGCAGCAAGCTCCATTTCTACGCCTTCGATCTTCTCCATCTCGACGGCTGGGACCTGACCAAGGCGCCGCTGGTCCGGCGCAAGGCGCTGCTGGCGCAGATGCTGTCGGGCCTCGGCGCCAATTCCGCCATCCAGTTCTCCGACCATGTCGAGGGTTCGGGGCAGGGGCTCTACGACCAGGCGTCGGAACTTGGGCTGGAGGGTGTCGTCTCCAAGCGCGCCACGGCCATCTATCAGAGCGGCCGAAGCAAAAGCTGGACCAAGACCAAGGCGTTGCTGTCAGACGACTTCGTCATCGCCGGCTTCACCATCTCCAATGCGGCCGAAGGGTTGGCGGCGCTCGGCATGGCAGAGTTCGCGGATGGTGAATTGCATTATCGCGGCAAGGTCGGCACCGGTTTCGATGCCGCCACCGCCGGTGAGTTGCTCGCCAGGCTGGAGCCGTTGCGGGAAGGCGCCACCGCGCCCGAGGGCGCCCCGCGCGAAATCATGCGCGAGATGAACTGGGTGCGGCCGCTGCTGTCGGCGCGCATCCATTACGCCAACCGCACATCGGACAACGCACTGCGCCACGGCGTCTTCCGCGGTTTGAGGGATGTCGGCCTGTCGACGCCGGTCTCGTCCAAACGCAAGCGGCTGATCGCCGAGGCCGACCTTGCCACCATCTGGGTGACCAACCCGACGCGCCGGCTGTTCGGCAAGACCGGCCCGACCAAGCTCGACATCGCGGTCTATTACGCGCTGGTCGGCGATTTCATGCTGCCGCACATTCTCGGCCGGCCGGTGTCGCTGGTGCGCTGCCCGACCGGCCTGCCGAAGGATTGCTTCTTCCAGCGCCACGCCTTCACCGGCATGCCGCCCTCGGTGGTGACATTCGAGGCGACAAATTCCGAGGGCGAAACCAAATCCTATCTCTCGGTCGAAGGCGCGAAAGGGTATCTGGCGCTGGCGCAGTTCGGCGTCGTCGAGTTCCACACCTGGGGCACCCACCGCGCCAGCCTCGACAGACCCGACCAGATCGTCCTCGACCTCGATCCGGGCGAGGGGATCGACTGGCGCGAGGTGGTCGAGGCCGCGGTGCACATCAAGGACGAATTGGAGCGCCTGGGGCTGGTGCCGTTCGCCAAGACCTCCGGCGGCAGCGGCATCCACATCACGGTGCCTGTGACAGGCAAGCAGAACTGGAAGAAACTGCACCAGGCAACCAGCGCGATCGCCACGCATCTGGCGACAACGGCGCCTGATACTTTCACCACCACCATGGGCAAGGACAACCGCAAGAAGCGCATCTTCATCGACTACCACCGCAATGCGCGCGGCCACACCTCCGCAGCACCTTACTCCTTGCGCGCCCGCACCAATCTGCCGGCCTCGACGCCGGTCAGCTGGAGCGACCTCGAATCCATCGATGCGCCGCAGGATCTGAATTATTCGTCGCTGCCGGGGCTGTTGGCGACGTCGGGCGATCCGTGGGCGGAGATTGATAAGTTTGCGCGGGATCTGCCGGTGGTCTCGGGGGCGACGAAGTAGTTGCAGAAGACGAAGTAAGTAGTTGCAGAACAAGGACCGCCGCGATCCGTGGCGCCCCCCTCTGTCCTGCCAGCGTTTCAAATTCCAGTCCATCGACGCTTCCAACAATTTGAATTATTCTCTGTCCACGACCTCAAATGCATGGCGGAAGATTTCGTCAGGGATTTGCCGGTATTGTGTGCGGTCGGTGTAGGATTTGCTCAGCCTCAATCGTCCTCGGACGAAAGCGCTGCAGGTCTTTGTCAGTGCATGACCGCGTAGGAGTGTTTCATGGCGCCCAGGGCAAGTTGGAAAGGTTACCTCAAACTCAGCCTCGTGAGCTGTCCGGTGCGGTTGTATCCCGCCACCAGCGCCAGCGAGCGCATCTCGTTCAATCAGTTGCACAAGAAGACCCATAACCGCATCAACATGAAGCCGGTCGACCCCGAACTAGGGCTCGTCGAGCGTGCTGATCTGGTCAAGGGTTACGAATACGAGGACAAGCAGTACATCATCATCGATGATGCAGACCTCGACGCGGTGCGCATTGAATCCAACCATACGATGAACATCGAGGCTTTCGTCGACGAGGACGAGGTCGACGTCATCTACCAGGACGCGCCCTACTACATGGCGCCCGACGGCGCGATGGCGGAGGAAACCTTCGCCGTGCTGCGCGAAGCGATGCGCAAATCCGGCAAGCTCGCCATCGCCCGCCTTGTGCTGTCGAGCCGCGAGCGCGTGGTGACGATCGGCGCGCGCGAGAACGGCATGTTCGTGTGCACCTTGAGGAACCCGAACGAAGTGCGCGGGACGGCTGAATATTTTGGCAATATTCCAGCTGGCAAGCCCGACCCCGAAATGCTGCAGCTCGCCGAAGCGCTGATCAAGCAGAAGGAAACCACCTTCGATCCGAAGAATTATGAGGACCGCTACGAGGCGGCACTCATGACGATGATCCGCGAGAAGCTGAAAGGCCACAAGCCGATCATTGCGGCGGCACCGGAGCGCGGCAATGTTATCAACCTGATGGATGCGCTGAAGGCGAGCCTGTCGCAATCGAAGCCGCCAGCCAAGTCGAAGAGCAAGGCCGACGAGGTTGCCAAGCCAGCCGCGAAGAAAGCGGCAGCGGGTGGTGCTGCTGAAAATCCGCTGAAGGCCAATCTGCTGAAGGCGGTCGGCAAGAGCAAGAAATGACGGCGCCGGCCGGCGCTGTTTTCGGCACCATCGGCGCGCTGGCGGCGTTTCCGCTCAGACTGGCCGCGCGTGAAGTCGAACGCCAGCACGGCCAGCTGCGGCGCGGCGTCACCAGGCGCACCACGCATGTCGTGTGCGGCCGCACGCTGCTCGCTAAGGCCGGGCTCTCCAGGAACGGCGATGCCGAGATCGAGCGCCGTGTCGCCGCCGAGCGCGCGGCCGGGCACAAGCTCCTCAGCGAGAACGGGTTCCTGCGCCTTCTCGGACTGATGAAGACACCGGAAGCGTCTTCGCTGTCGCGGCAATCGCTGATCGATCAGTCGCGGCTATCCGGCGTCGAGCTCGATTTGTTGTCACTGTTCGATGCGTTCGAGCATGACGCAGAACCCTATTCCTTCCGCGACCTGATCCTGGCGCGCAAATATGCCGGGCTCGTCGCCGGCGGCGCGACATGGGGGGCGATCGCGCGCTCCGTCCACCGCTCCGGCCCGGTGGCGTCGCTGACCGCCAAGTCGCTCAATGTCGGCTCGCAGCATGGGCGCGCCGATGCGATCTATCTCGAAGGCGGCCAGAGCGAACTCGACGGACAGCTTCTGTTCGATTTGGGCAGCGCCGGTTCGGCAGGCGACGACACACTGGAAGAGTTGTTTGCCGAGGCCGAAGCGGCGGAGGAGGGTGGCGACCATGATGGGGCAGCCGCACTCTACCAGCGCTGTCTCGCCATCGATCCGAGCGATGCGATTGCCGCCTTCAACCGCGCCAACTGCCTGCGCGCCGGCGGCCACGCGGCGGACGCCGCGCACGATTATATCAATGCGATAAAACTCGATCCGGCCTTCGTCGAGGCCTGGTTCAACCTCGCTGGGCTGATGAGCGAGCAGGGCCGCGAGGCCTCGGCGCGGAGGCACCTGCAGAAAGCGATCGCGCTCGACAAAAACTATGCCGATCCGGTGTTCAACCTCGCCCGGCTCGAATTCGACGCCGGCGATCTGCCGGAGGCGCGGCGGCTGTGGGTGCGCTATCTCGAACTCGATGCGGAGTCCGAGTGGTCGCGGGTGGCGGCCAAGGGCGTGCAGTTCGTGGATCTGCAGTTGGCGCGTACGGCGGGGTGAGGGATGCTGGCGCTTGAACACCCCCCTCTGGCCTGCCGGCCATCTCCCCCGCAAGGGGGGAGATCGGCAGCTTGGGCGTCCCGTTCCTGCTTGCAAAGTGGGAGATTGGCGAAAGCGGTTGAGCGCGCAATCTCCCCGCTTGCGGGGGAGATGTCCGGCAGGACAGAGGGGAGTGTGACGGAACTCGACCTCTCCAGCGAGACCGCTCCATGACCACCTTTCTCTTCGACGGTCCCGACAGTGCCCCGGTCACCATCCTGCTCGCCCATGGCGCCGGCGCGTCGATGGATTCTCCCTCGATGACCGCCACCGCCAAGGCGCTGGCCGAAGCCGGCTTCCAGGTCGCGCGCTTCGAGTTCCACTATATGGCTGCCCGCCGCTATGGCCACCGCAAGCCGCCGCCGCGGGCCGAGACGGTCAACCCGGAATATATCAAGGCGATAGCCGACCTCAGGGCGAAGGGCGTGACCGGCCCGCTCGTCATCGGCGGCAAGTCGATGGGCGGGCGCGTCGCCTCGATGGTCGCCGACGAGATGTTTGCCAAGGGCGAGATTTCAGGCCTGCTGTGCCTCGGCTATCCCTTCCATCCGCCGGCCAAGCCCGATCAATTGCGGACCAAACACCTCGCCGATCTGAAGACGCCGACGCTGATCTTCCAGGGCACCCGCGACGAGTTCGGCACCAGGGACGAGGTTGCGACTTATGACCTTTCCGATCGCATCGAGGTGATCTGGCTGGAGGACGGCGACCACGATCTCAAGCCTCGCAAGAGTGTTTCGGGGTTTTCGACCGCCGATCATCTGAAGACGCTGGCCGGGACGGTCAAGGCGTGGTCGGGTCGGATCGCTTCCTGAAGCGATGAAGATCGCCTCCTTCAACGTCAACAACATCAACAGCCGGCTTGAAAACCTGCTGACATGGCTGGCTGTGGCAAAGCCCGATGTCGTGTGCCTGCAGGAGTTGAAGGCACGCGACATGCAGTTTCCGCGCTCGGCATTGGCGGCGGCCGGCTATGGCGCGGTGTGGAAGGGCGAGCCGACCTGGAACGGCGTTGCCATCCTGGCGCGGAGTGCCGAGCCCGTGTTGACCCGCGATGCCTTGCCCGGCGACGAAGCCGACAGGCAGAGCCGCTACATCGAGGCGGCGGTGAATGGCATTGTCGTCGCTTGCCTCTATGCGCCGAACGGCAATCCCCAGCCCGGCCCGAAATTCGCCTACAAGCTCGCCTGGCACGCGCGGCTGGAGGCGCATGCCGAACAGTTGCTCGACACCGGCCTGCCGGTGGTGCTGGCCGGCGACTACAACATCGTGCCCGAGCCGCGCGATATCTACGCCACCCGCTCCTATGACGACAACGCGCTGGTGCAGCCGGAAAGCCGGGCGTCGTTCCGGCGCCTGCTCGACCAGGGTTGGCTTGATGCCCTGCGCAAGAAGCATCCGAAGGAAACGCTTTACACATTCTGGGACTATCGCCGCAACCGCTGGCCGCGCGATGCGGGCCTCCGGCTCGATCACATCCTGCTGTCGAAGAAACTGGCACGCCGCCTGACCGCCGCCGGCATCGACCGCGACGTGCGCGGCGAGGACGGTGCCAGCGACCATGCGCCGGTGTGGGTGGAATTGAAGTAAGGCGACTGCTTTCATGCGTCGCGCTTGAACGGATCCATGCAACGCGCTTTAAGTCTTTTGTCTTGATGCATGTCGCTGTCCCAAACCCGGGTTCGCTTTTGGCCGACATGCAATAACCTGTCGGCAAAGTATTCCGACGCAGCCGGATCGCCCATGAACGCAATCCTCCACGAGATCTGTGAAACGAGGCTCCATGCCTGACTTGGGCGCTGTCGAGATGCTGTTCGCCGCCCTTGTGGTGCTTGCGGCAGCTGTCGTGTCCTGGCGGCTGTGGCGGAAGCGCAGCCGCCGCAAGGGACGGCGGCAGACCAATCCGGCTGCCGACTATGCCGTCCGCACCGACTGGAGCGGCCGCGGAGGCATGCTCAATTACTCGTCCTTCGTCTATTTCGATGTCGATCGCGACGGCAAATACGGCGCCGGAGACCGGCCGATGGCCGGGATCATGGTGCGGCTGTATGACGAAGCCGGCAAGCTCGCCGCGTCCGCGCGCACCAACAATGCCGGCTTTGCCAATTTCCCCATGTCGGTGAAAAGCAGAAAGGCCGTGATCCGCAAGCCGGGCAACTGGCGCTTTGTGGTTTCGGTGCCGCCCGGCTGGCAGGCGAAAAGCGAAAACGACATTCAGTCCCGACACTTCCTGCCGCTGCCGGGTTCGCCGGCCGGGATGGTATCACAGGAGATGCTGCTGCCGGTCGGTCTGGCGCCGCGGCGCCGCGTCAGCGGGCGCGTTGCCGGCGATGGACCCGCGACCGTCTCCGTGTCGGGGGACGGGCACGTCCTGGAGACGCGGACACTGGCGCCGGGTGCCGTCTTCAGCTTCGACCTGGCTGAAGAAGCCGACACGGTCAGCATCAGTGGCGAAGGCTTGGAGCGGCGGCTGACGCTGTCGCCTTACTCGGCGGATCTCGGCCTGCTGTCCGCGCAACGCGCCGGCATTGCCACCGATGCCGCTCTCGAAACGATCGGTTTCGACGATGTGACGTCGCGCACCTTCAGGAAAATTCCGGCCGGTCATGCCGGATTGGCGTGGCGCAACCTGAATGCGATGGCGCGCGACTACACCAAGGACAGCCAGGGCTATGTCAATGGCAACGTCTCCGGTGACCATGTGCTCTACACCAGCAGCGGGCTGCCTGCCGAATTCAGCTGCGAACGGCCGTTCGGCTTTCACTCGGTCATGCTGAGCGCCGCCTGGCTGGCGTCGGAAGGGGAGGTAGCGCTGATCGAAAGCTGGCTTGGCGAGCAGCTGATTGCAAGCGATCAGATCACGCTGTCGGCGCTGACGCCGTTGCACTATGCCCCGATGCTCAAAGCTGTAACGCGTGTTCGCCTGTCGACGAAGCACTATTGGCAAATGGTCGTGGACGATTTGGTCCTGACGCGCTGAGATTTGGGCATGCCAAAGCGGAGCGAATTTCGCCCCGCTTCAATCAGGTTACGTTTACGATCAGCCCGGCACGATGATAATCGAGGCGCCGTTCGACGCTGTGACCGCCGACAGACGGCCCTTTTTCAAGAACGACGGCTTCACATAAATCTTTTTCATATCAGACTCTCCTAAAATCCCAGCCTGATGATGCCATACTGCGGCCATCTGTCAACCATGCGAGCTGAAAGCAACAAACAATAAACCCAACAATGCGCGACAAAGGGCCAGGGTCCCTATTCTTTGCTTCGGGCCATCCCAAAACCAATTGCACCTGGAGTTTGCTCTCCAGCGCCGGCGCGATCCGCCAGAGATGCGCCGGATTAAAGCGTGACGCTGCTCGGGGCGTTTGCCGTGACGGCGGAAAGCTTGCCCTTCTTGACGAAGGTCGGCTTCGCGTAAGTCTTCTTCATCGTGATCTCTCCAGAATCCTCGGCGAGCATGGCAGATGCGCGACATGTGTCAACCAAGCCGGGCGCCGACGGCGGCCCTCCTGGCGCTATCGGCTGGCGGCCAGCGCCTGGCCTCCGGCTCGCTCGACGGCACGGCCCGGCTATGGGGCATGGACACCGGCCACCAGATCGCGCTGTTCGACAGCAAGACCGGCCCGATCTATGCGGGCGTCCGCCGCGGTGCTGACTGGCGGCAATGATCGCACCACCCGCGACTGGCCGCCCGACGGCGGTGACGGCGTCGTGCTGTTTGCCGGCGCGTCGGAATGAGCAAATCTTGATCACCTTGTCCGCCGTGCTATGTAAAGCCCATGCCAGCATCCAGCCTCCCAGACAACGCGCCGCTCATCGTCATCGATCTCCAGACCGGTATGTTCGACGGCGTGCACGAACCGCCGATCCATGATGCGCCAGGCATAGTCGAGCGCACCAAAGCGGTGATCGACTGGGCGCGGCGCAGCGGGCGCAAGGTCGCATTTGTCAGGCATGATGGACCCGAAGGCGATCCGTTGGCACCGGATCAGCCGGGCTGGCCGGTTTGGCCCGCACTTGGCCAAGCTGCGGACGAGCCGACCTTTGCCAAATCCGTGCGCGATGCTTTCAGCAATCCCGCTTTCGGCGACTGGGTTGCCGGGCAGGGTGCGGGTGCTGTCGTGCTCCTGGGCGCGCAGACCGATTTTTGCGTGGCCGCGACGATCAAGGGCGCGATCGCCAGAGGGCTCGGCGTGACCGTGGTGTCCGATGCGCACAGCACGCTGGACAATGCCAGCGAGAGTGCCGAGCAGGTCATCATCAGGCACAATGGCGAATTCGCCGAGGCCGGCGTCAATCTGGTGACCACAAAGGCGCTTGTCGGCGGCTGAAGCCCGAACGTCGCCGCAGGCCGCATTATCAGGCAGGCCGGCTTGAGGACTTCGCGAGGGAAGACAGCGCCGGGCGCCTGCCGTGGTCGACGCGGACGGGGGGGCGCATTGTTGGGATGGCTCGGGCGCCCGCGTCAACCAGGGCGGCTCGTACCGCCGCATTAGCAACATTGCACATTGCGTGCCGCTCGAAACTTCCGCGAAAGCGGAATAGGCCGGAGCAAAAGGGCGGATTCGGCTGAGATTTTCGGCGCGCTTTCCCGGTCCGGGAGTCAAAAAGTCTGCTGGTTACTGGGAATGTCGTTCAAGGCGTTTGCCGGTGCTGCACCGGATCGGCGAGGAACGACACCGCAATCAGGTCGTCGCCATCGATCCGGCCGTGACGATCTTCCATGATGGCCGCGACCTTTTGAAAGGTTTTCATTTCGGCATCCGTCACCCGCGCATCGCGCATCCGGGCCTGGAGATCGGCCAGGCGAACGCCCAAAGCAGGGGATGTCACAGCTTTGCTTATCATCTTCACTCGTCCTGATTGGAAACTGACATGGGCAACCCGCCGCCATGGCTGGCGGCGGGTTTGGGACAATTCCAAGTTCAGTCGTAGACCTTGACGATCTTGCGGGTGCCCGGATCCACCAGGACGGTGCGGTTGTCGACCACCACGTAGCGGTATTTGACGTCAGGGATCTCATGAAGCTCGACCGTGTCCGGCAACGCGCTACCAACATTCAGTTCCACGCCGGGAATCTTGACCGAAGCGAGGGGCTGCTTCTTCACATACTCGCGGATGACCGTGTCCTGTTCAGGCTGGATGACAACGTCCTGAGCGGCAACGGCGCCCACTCCGGCCAATAGCAACAGCGCCGCTGCGGCGCCCGTTAGGTGCATTTTCATACTGTTTCTCCTTGCGAGTCAGCATGACAAGATCGTCCAACGCTGACGGCAACTGAACTTGAGCCAACTGAAAATGTTCCTCAGATTGGGCTTCGGTCGGATGCTGTCTGCGACTTAAGTCTGGCCCGAGAGCGCATTGGTCTTACCGACGGGAACGGCTCTCTGTTCACGGCTGTTTGTCTCCCGGAATTCGGAGAAACAGATGGACAAAAGTGTTGGCCAAGCGCGCTGGTTGCTCGCACCGATTTTCGCGACAGCCGTTACCTTTCTGGTGATGGGAATAGTCCTTGGCTGACATGTCGTCGATCGGCGCAGCAACGTCCCTTCCTGCGCTGAGAGGGTTCGCAAGCCGCTTCGGCGCCTGGCGAACCCTCTATCTTCACCATACGCCGGCCTGCTCGTCGCTATCGTCCAGCAGTTGCTCGTTCAGTTTGCCGCTCTGCTATCGGGCCGTGTGTATCGATCGAGCCGGCGGCGAAGATAAGACACGTTGATCCGTCGGCTGCTCGCTGAAGTAAAGCGAACTGCCGAGAATGAGGAACACGATGCCCACCGCCGTCAATCCAACCATGAGCACGGCAATCGCCGTTCCTGGGCCATAGCCTGTCTTGATGATGGTGGATCGGTGGGCCATCGCGGCGTTCTCCAGATACCCGGCGGTGCCGAGTTCTGCGACAAACGACAAGCGAGGCCCGATGTTCCCTCGTTGGAAGCCTCAATCGGTCACTTTGGGCTTTTGCTTTTTCCTGTAGGACCAAGGTCTTATCTGCCGAGCGCAAAGGTCCAAGGGGCCTTGTTCAGTTCCGATAATGTCCCTTGGATGTTCCATTACTTTAGGTAAACCTGATATATTGCCTGGGCGGAAAACTTAGCTGGCCAAGCAAAATCGCCCGCGAACCGGGCATGGAAAATGTGGCTTTGGCAAGTTCAACAACAGGCAGTCATGTCTCGGGACGAATAGCTCACGTCTCGTCGAATCCGCCCTCTCGGGTCTGATCGTGCGTGATTGCGGCTTCTTCCTCATCATCGGGGAGGGCGTCGTCGCTGTCCTGGTACGCGTTATCGTCGTCCTCGTCCGGCAGATCGCCGTCTTTTTCGACGCCGTAACGCATGTCGCCGTTTTCCGGCGCGGACTCTGGCAGGATCTCGCCGCCCTTGATTGCATCCCAATCCTGCTGCTCGATGGTCGGCCCATCCGCCCGCGGTGCGTCATCTTCGATGTCGGCGCCTGGTTTGTTGCGAGGTGCCATGCTGGCCTCCAATCGTTGAAGAACTGGAGGCGAAACTCGGCGTGTCGGCGTTTGTTCCGGACCCGAAGTGCAAAGACCGGGCGTGCTCCTGGATTGTCGACGGCTGGCGTGTCAGCCCAGCCCCGCCAGCACCGCGGCCGCGGCCCGCACGGTTGCCAAGTTGCCGCGCAAATGGAGAACGCATTGCGGCGACTGACCCATTACTTGCGAAGTTGCTAAAATAATGAAATGTTGTCCGCGGGAAATGAATGAGGCAGGGACTGGTTGGAACCGGCGCGGTTTCGACGGTTTTGGAAACCATGTATTTTGGACAGTTTCTCGTAGGAATGTCAGCCACGGCCGTCATCGTCGCGGTCTGGACCTATATGACCACCGGCTCCTTCTGGGAGGCATTTGCCTGGACGATAGCGACGCTGCTTGTCCTGCAGGTCGGCTACTTCGTGCTCGTCGTGAGGCTGATCTTCAGGCGCGCACATGACATCGTGCCGAGCCAGGATCCGGTAGACGCCTTTCCGCCATTGCATCGCGACGGTGTCCAGCTTTGAGACCGGGTGACCGGGACCGATCAGGAATGGCGTTTCCATACCAGGCCGTCCACTCGAGCGCGTGCGCCGGGGCGCTCGGGGAACGTCGCCACCAGCGCGATCACGACCGACGGCAAGGTGTTTGGTCGCTGAGACGGCTTCTGAGCATATCCCTGCTGGAGATTTCGGCCAGCGTTATCATGGGAACAGGATGCATGCGCGACCGCTCCGCATTGTGCTCAGGCCGACAGGTTGGGAACAAGTGCTGATGCTTCGCGTTCTCTGGCAGTGCCGATGAGGTTGCCGCCTCCATCGGTGCCGTTATGGCTCGCTCTGCTCCCGGCGGGGCGAGCCCTTTTCGTGCTGGAGCCTTTCAAATCGTCCAGATGAAGAGGCGGATGCGCGGCCGATTTGGCGCACTGGTGCTCAGATTGAATTTTTTCCCTTTAAATATCCGTACATATCTGTGCAAGTTTTCAAACTCTTGAATGCTGTCTGCCGAATGTTTGATCAGCAACCAATCAGTATCCAGGCTGCAATCGTAATATCTTCAATTCTGAAGTTACGATGGAACCGCATGGCAGCGGTGGAGTTTTTATGGAGGGCGGAATTCAGTTATCACTAGGAGATGGCCATGAGACTTTATCTTACGAGCGCGGCGACCGCCGTCGTCCTGATGGGCGGGATTGGTGCGGCGCTGGCGGAAAACGTCGTCGTCGTCCAGCCGGAGCAGGAGACAGTCGTTCGCGAATACATCAAGAGAGAACCGCTTGCCTCGGTGAACCTTCTGGGCGTCGAGCTCAAGCTCGGCTCGTCGGTGCCGGATACGGTCGAACTGCGTGAGGTGCCCGACGTCAAATACCGCGTCGCGGTGATCAACGACCAGACGGTCCTCGTCGATCCGGAGACCCGCCAGATTGTTGAAGTGCTGCACTAGGGATTCCGCAGTACTGGACCTTGGGAAAAACCCGCCCCGACGTCGCGTCGGGGCGGGTTTCCTTTGCCGCGACCCGCGATGGCCTATTCGGCGGCCAGTCTATCCTGCGTCTTGGTCTCGAAATCGCTGGCGTCGTGGCGTTCATGCAGTTGCATGGCAGGCTCACCGAAGGCGCGGTTGACCATGCGCCCGCGCTTGACCGCCGGGCGGGCGTCGATGGCCTTCGCCCAACGCTGCACATGCTTGTACTCGTGCACCGACAGGAACTCGCCGGAATCATTGTACATGCGGCCGAGTGCCAGCCCGCCATACCAGGGCCACACCGCCATGTCGGCGATGGAATAGTCCTTGCCGCCGAGATATTCAGTCTCGGCCAACCGGCGGTCGAGCACGTCCATCTGACGCTTCACCTCCATCGAGAAGCGATCGATGGCATATTCGAACTTTTCCGGCGCATAGGCGTAGAAGTGGCCGAAGCCGCCGCCCAGATACGGCGCCGAGCCCATCTGCCAGAACAGCCAGGACAGCACCTCGGCGCGGGCCGGCTGTTCGGTCGGAAGGAATTCGCCAAACTTTTCGGCGAGATAGACCAGGATCGAGCCGGATTCGAAGATGCGCACCGGTGTGGTGCCACTGTGGTCCATCAGGGCCGGAATCTTGGAGTTTGGATTGACCTCGACGAAGCCGCTGCCGAACTGGTCGCCATCGTTGATCCGGATCAGCCAGGCATCGTATTCGGCACCCTTGTGGCCGCGCGCCAGAAGCTCTTCCAGCATGACGGTGACCTTGACGCCGTTCGGCGTCGCCAGCGAATAGAGCTGCAACGGATGCTTGCCGACAGGCAGTTCCTTGTCATGCGTCGGCCCGGCGATCGGCCGGTTGATGCTGGCAAAGGCTCCGCCGCTCGGCTTGTTCCAGGTCCATACTTTCGGCGGTGTGTAGTCGGTCATTTCGTGGCCTCGTGTCGGGGAAGGATGGCAGGTCGCCATTAACTAGGGCTGCGGATGTGTAAGTTCAACTTGCGTTGAACTATTATCGATGCCCGCAGTGCCAACATCGGCAATTGGGCTCTTCCTTACCCTTGCGCCTTCTCCTGCGTGGCATACCTATAGAAGATGTCGCCAAAGCCCACCCAGGACAAAAGCATGACCATCAATCCCAATCTGCGCTCGGTCGTGGCCGTGCGGGCCACTGTTCCCGAAGATGCCTTTACGGCCGGGGCGCTCGGCACGCTCAGGGAAGGCAGCGGCGTCGTCATTCGCAATGACGGGCTGGTGCTGACCATCGGCTATCTCATCACCGAAGCGGAAGAGGTCTGGCTGACCAGCCATGACGGCCGCGTCATCCCCGCGCACGCGCTGGCCTATGACCAGGAATCGGGCTTCGGCCTGGTGCAGGCGCTGGCGCCGCTCGGCCTGCCGGCGGTGGCGCTGGGCGATGCCGGCAAGGCCAGGATCGGCGACGCCGTGGTGCTGGCCGACGGCATCGGCCAGTCGGTGCAGGCCAGGATCGTCACCAAGCAGGAATTCGCCGGCTATTGGGAGTATCTGCTCGACGAGGCGATCTTCATTGCGCCGGCGCACCCGTCCTGGGGCGGTGCCGGGCTGTTCGGCGCCGATGGCTCGCTGCTCGGCATCGGTTCGCTGCGCCTGCAGATGAGCCGCAATGGCGAGGTCGCCGATATCAACATGGTGGTGCCGATCGATCTGTTGCCGCCCATACTCGACGATCTCCTGACGCGCGGCCAGGTGGCCAAGCCGCCGCGTCCATGGCTCGGCGCCCTGTCGGCCGAAAGCGATGGCAGAGTGGTGGTGATGAGCGTGACCGAAGGCGGTCCGGCGGCCAAGGCTGGCCTGCGCCAGGGCGACATCATCTCGGACATCCGCGACGGCGCGGTCGATGGACTCGCCGATTTCTATCGCAAGCTGTGGGAGAGCGGCTCGGCCGGTGCCGAGATTCCGATGCGGGTGCTGCGCGACGGCCGCGAAACCTGGCTGCGCGTCAAGTCCGCCGACCGCGGCAGTTTTCTGAAGAAACCGCAGCTGCAATAGCGCGTCAGCCACACGATGCATCCAAGACTGCTCAAAACCTTCCTTGCGGTGGCGCGGAGCCGCAACATCACGCGCGCCGCAGAAGTGGTCCACCTCGCGCAATCGAGCGTCAGCGACCAGATCCTGGCGCTCGAGGCCGAGCTTGGCGCTGCCCTGTTCACGCGCGCGAAGTCCGGTCTCGAGCTGACGCCGGCAGGCCTAGCGCTGCAGCCGATCGCCGAGGATTTGTTGCGGCTCGACGGCGAGGCGCGCGCGGCCGTGCAGGCAGCGGCAGGTTCGACAAGCGGGCACCTGACCATCGGCGCGCTGGAGACGATCGCGTCGGCCAGGCTGGCGCCTTGGCTGCCCGGGTTCCAGGCCGGCCATCCCGACATCACCGTGCGGATGAAGGTGGCGGGCAGCGGCGCGCTGCTGCGCCAATTGGAGGATGGCGACATCGATGTCGCGTTCTGCTTCGACCGCCGTGATTTCGCGAAGGGCGCGTCGGATAAACACTTCGCCAGGCGCACGATAGCAGCCGAACCGCTGGTGCTGGTCGCGGCTCCGGGGCAGGGCAGCGTGCCAGGCGACCTTGCCGCGCTTGGCGAACTGCAGTTCGTGGCAACGGAGCCCGGATGTATCTACCGACACATGTTCGACACGGCCTTTGCCGAGGCGGGCGCTGCCGCACCCAGACTTGCCAACGAGGTCGGCAGCATCGGCGCCATTGCGCGGCTGGTGGCGGCCGGCGCGGGGCTCGCCCTCGTTCCACGCCTGGCCGTCCCGGATGCGCTCGCACGCGGCGACATCGTCGAAATGCGATGGCCCGGCCAGATGCGGACGGCGCCGCTGGTGATGATCTGGCGCCGCCGGCGCGTCCAGCTGCCGGCGCTTAAGCAATTGCTCACTGCCG
Source organism: Mesorhizobium sp. M7A.F.Ca.CA.001.04.2.1 (assembly GCF_003998485.1). NCBI lineage: Bacteria > Pseudomonadati > Pseudomonadota > Alphaproteobacteria > Hyphomicrobiales > Phyllobacteriaceae > Mesorhizobium > Mesorhizobium sp. M7A.F.Ca.CA.001.04.2.1. The sequence goes on along the minus strand of NZ_RZQT01000041.1, from coordinate 3,810 downwards.
CGCGCGACACGCTGGTGCCGGCCCTGCAGCCCGCCAAGGCTGGTTCAGGACTTGAATCGTCGAACCGCTCCAAGGCCTTGTTTGCAAAAAACTCCTGACGGAAGCAGCGGCGGTTCAGATCAGGCGGTGGCCGCCCTCGACATGTAGCGTCGTTCCCGTGGTAAAGCCATTGCCGATCAGAAAGGCGATGGCGTCGGCGATATCATCGGGTTGGCCAATCCGCCCGACCGGCAGCCGCTTGGCCATCGCGGCTAACGTCTCGTCCTTCCTGTCGCCGGCCACTTGCGCCCAGATCGTGGTGTCGACCCAGCCGGGTGACACGGCATTGACGCGGATCGGCGCCAACTCGACCGCCAGCGCCCGCACGAGGCCTTCGAGCGCTGCGTTGACAGCAGCAACGACGGAGCCGCGTGCGGCTGGGCGATAGGCGGCGATACCGGAGACGAAGGTCATGGAGCCGGATGCTGCCAGCCGCGGCGCACCGTGCTTGGCGAGCAGCAGCGGGCCATACAGCTTGCTCTCCACCACCTTTTGCGCCGCCATCAGGTCAAGCTCCGGCAGCAGCCGGTAGGCGCCTTCGATGTCGGCTGCGGTGCAGACGATGTGGTCGAGTCCGCCAATCGCTGCGAACAGCGCCGAGACCTGGTCTTCGCGCGCGATGTCGACGACGGCCGTCTCCAGCCCGGCGGGATTGCCGAGCGCCTCGCGCGCCTGCCGCAGCCGGTCTTGGCCGCGCCCGGCGATGATCACCTTGGCTCCGGCCTCGATGCAGCGCCTGGCCAGCGCCAGGCCCATGCCGGAGCCGCCGCCGACGATCAGGATTTTCTGTTTCGAAATGCTCATTTCGCTCTGCCTTTGCTTGGATGGACAAGGGCAGGAATTGGCAGTTCGGCGCGACAGAAGGAAACGGAAGAAACCGATAGTGCCATCGGAAAGGCCGATGGAGCAGGGCGGACGAGCGCCGTCTCTGGCTCAGCGCACCAGCGGACTTTCCCAGACGACAAACAGCAGAGCTTTCAGCTGGGCAAAGCGCTCCGGCCCAAGTTCGGTGCGCCATTCCTCCTCGATGTCGCGCAGGATATCGACCATTTTCCAGAACGCGGCATGACCGCGTTCCGTGGATCGCACCACGCGCGCACCGCCATCGCCGGGAATGTCGGAGCGGACGAGGTAGCCGTACCCTTCGAGACTGCTGAGCAGCTGGTTGATGGCCTGTTTGCTCATGCCGGCACGCTCGGCGATGGTGCCGGGCCGCGCGCCGTCCGGTCCGGGAAACTGCAACACCGCCATATGCGGCAGGCGCAATTCGTCGAAACCGGCGGCGTTGAGCTCCTTGATCAGCCGCCGCTGGATCGCTTGTGCCGGCACGCGCAGCAGGGCGCCGATCAGCAGGTTCTCGGTCTTGGTCTGTAGAACTTCCGTTGAGGTGGGCATTGACGATCCGGTAAATTGAGTTTACTGATAGCGAGTAAATGTAATTTACCGGAGGGCTTTGCGCAATGTCGGTCATGAATCTTCAGGTCAATCCAGCCAATGAGACCGGCGACAAGGGGCTGTCGATTCGCTTCCTGGTGACGGGCGACAGTTCGAACGGCAGCATCGCCGCCTTTGAGTTGAGGGTTGCCAGCGGACTGCGCCTGCTGGCGCCGGCGCACAGCCATGATCACTACGAAGAGACGATCTACGGCATTGAAGGGGTGCTGACCTGGACCGTCGACGGCAAGCCGATCGAGGTCGGACCGGGAGAAGCGCTGTGCATCCCGCGCGGCGCAGTCCATCGCTTCGACAACAATGGCAGCGCGGATGCGAAAGCGCTGTGCGTCGTCACACCAGCGGCGATCGGTCCGGACTATTTCCGTGAGATATTCGCCATGTTCCACGCCGCCGCCGGCGGTCCGCCGGACAAGGCTGGGATGATGGATATCATGCGCCGCCACGGGCTGACGCCGGCAGCGCCGCCGCCAAGCTGAAGTCGGTCGAAGAGGCGTCGATCACGCGCCGCAAGCGCTGAAGGTGGTGCCGGGGTTCCAGTCCTTGAAGGCGATGGTCTGGCCTTCGACCGAGACGGTCCTGTGCTTGGTGCTGCCGTCCGGCTGCTTTTCGCTGCTGGTGCCTTTGCCGGTCAGCACATTGTACTCGCAGGCGCTTTCGGCATTCTCCTTCAAATAGTCATAGTGGTCATAGGCGAAGCCGGCGACGATGAAGGCATCATTGCGCCAGGCGATGGTCAGCGTCATGTCGGTCCGTTCGCTGCCGATCTCCATCGCTGGCAGGTAGAATTTGATCGAGCCGTTGGGCAGCATCGTCAGTTCCGGCTCGGTGTCGGAGTTCTCGTAGCCCGCCCGCTCGTAGCCGTTCCATTCCCCTTGGATCTGCTCGTGCACGATCTCGACGGGTTTGAGGTAATTGTGCTCCTTGTCCCTGAGGAAGAAGTGGACGTCCATCGGATGGCCGGGTTCGGTCTCCACCACCATGGCAAGATCGACGGCGCCGTCGCCATTGAAATCGCCAGTCACAGCCGTGATGATCTTCCGGGTTTCGATCGGCTCGGCGAGGGTGGCCGTGGGGAGAAACAACACAAAGGCGAGCAACAGAGATTTCATGGCGTATTCCCCCGGGAGCGAGACGGCGTGCCCGAGCACGAGCATGGCAGGTATTCCGGGACTTTCTACAGGGGGGCGGGAAGAAAAATGTTCGGGCCGAGGGGCGCGAAGGAACGCCGTGCGCGCCTGCCAAGTCTGCTGCCGGAAACTGACAGCAATTCATGCCACGATGCTGGCCAATGACGATGGGCATGATGCCGGAGGCAGGACGACAGTGAGAGCGATGACGCGAGCGGCAACAGCATCGAACGGACAGGCCGACTGATGGCGCCGATCAAGGTCGATCCCGACAAGGTTCATGAATTTGCGGATCCTGCCGGCTTCTACGCCTGGCTGAGCAAGCACCACGTCACGGAAGCCGAAGTCTGGATCAAGATGCACAAGGTGGGGTCCGGATTGAAATCGATCACCCCCAAGCAAGCCATCGACGTGGTGCTGTGCTTCGGCTGGATCGATGCGGTGCGCAAAGGGTTGGACGACAAGAGCTTCCTGCAGCGCTACACGCCGCGCGGCAGGAAGAGCATCTGGAGCCTGATCAACATCGACAATGTGGCGCGGCTGGTCGAGGAGGGCCGCATGACCGAGCATGGGCTCAAACAGGTCGAAGCGGCGAAGGCGGACGGGCGCTGGGCGCGCGCCTATGGCAGCGGCAAGGAGATGAAAATTCCCGATGATTTGCAAGCAGCCATAGACGCCGAACCCGCTGCGAAGGCGATGCTTGAAAAACTCAACGCGCAAAACCGCTTCGCGCTCGCCTTCCGCATTCACAACATGAAGACCGAGGCTGGGCGCAAGAGGAAGATCGAGACGTTTGTGGCAATGCTGAAGCGTGGTGAGACGATCCATCCGCAAGGCAGGAAGTGAGGTTGGCGCGAATTCGTCTTCGGCGCCGCAAGCCTGTCCTCACGGGATCCCTCGTTGCGCGAAGCGCTTCAGGATTTGAATCGCGAAATTGTTCCAACTGCTTGTTTTCGCGCAATTCGGGGTCGGTGTGGCGCGGCCGCTTCAGCAACGACATCGCTGGTGGACGGAGGAGGGCACGGCGGCTACCCTTCGAAAGCCGCGACGATCGAGCGGCGGACCGGTCGCTGGGAGTCGTTGCCGTTGAGAAGAGTTGCTTCGTGGACGATGGCGCTGGGTCTCATTGTCATCGTCGCGTGTGTGGGAGCCGGGGTCACGCTTGCCCAGACTTCGCCCGAGCAGACTT